>NZ_DIPG01000097.1:4185-41597 GCF_002426325.1 Syntrophomonas sp. UBA5494
GTATATCTGATATCAGTTTTCTTTTCGCGAATTTCTTTGGTCTGATTTTTGTATTTACCCTGTCGCGTTCAGGCTCAGCTCCTGCCAGTATCGTAAGCGGCAGTTTACACCTCGTCAATAACTGCCAGTTAAGTTTAAACGGAAAATTTACTTCTGGTTTAGAGGTATTTCATAATTATGGGTTAATAATACTATTAAGATGTAAAATTGGTGAATTTTGTATCGGTTTGATAGTCGCTTTAATCTAGAGAAGGTTCAGCGGGCTATCTGACCTATAAAGATTCACGACAGTTGCCGGGCACGATGAGTGGAAGGAGGTTATCGAGAGGGCTTCGACTGCCGGAATCAGACCGGAGCATCTGGCTTCGTATATTGATATGGTAGTCGGCATGGGCTGAAAAGGAGACAACAAATAAATGGTAAATGCAAAATGGCGACAGGAGGGCTTTTAAATGAAAAAGGTCCTTGTTGTTTGTCTATGCCTATTGATGGTGGCGGTCGGCTCGATTGCAGTTATAGCTGCCAATCCAATTACTATCACAGTTAATGGGCGCGTGATACAGCCCGACGTACCACCCCAGATTATTGGGGGCAGAACCATGGTTCCATTACGCGCTGTAGCCGAAGCACTAGGCGCTAATGTTGAATGGGATGGCAATACCAACACAGTTATTATTACTACTGGGCAATCGATTCCTCAACCGGCACCTGTTCAACCTTCTAGCCCCATAGGATTAAGCCGGACAAATCCGGTTCCATTAGGCCAAAGTTTTTTGACGCCTGATGGATTTGAGATAAAAATAATCAAGAAAACAGAAGGATCTAGTGCCTGGAACATAATCAAGGAAGCGAACATGTTTAATGATCCACCAGCTGACGGGTATAAATACGTCATAGTTACTTATACCGTCAAGAACGTATCCAGTAAAGAAGAGCCAGCCTGGGTCAGTGATAGTTCATTTGCACTCATCGGTAGTTCTAATAGGGTTGTTAATACTTTTGATAAGTCCGTAGTATTGCCAAGTGAAGGTTCATATAGCGGAATGAGCGAGAGCTTATACCACGGTGGTGAGGCCACTGGATCTTCAAATTATTACGTTCCAGAAGGAGAGTCCGGAATGCAGTTGATATGGAATCCTCTATCCAGCAATGGGAAAATATACTTTGCTGCGGAATAAGAGAGTTCCGATAAAGGATTCTTTTGGGGAAAATCGTACATAGTATTAGTAATTTCAAAGCAGAGAAAAAACACCGACATATCTAGTTAAAACCGCTACTCAGGTAGCGGTTTTCTAACCCAGCGGATAAAAAAGCCGGAAGCTAATAAAATCACCCGGGAAGAAATTGAGGATATGTATGTAAATAGCGTAATTGTCAGGGCTATCGAGCCGGATCACCCAGAGATGTGCCGGACTGAACTAAAGGCCTTATTGGGTGAAATAAAAATAACCCCTCAAAGGCCTGTTAAACTATCCTTCAAAAGGTTAAATGGTTGGGTTTTATAATGGTAGCCCCAAGGGGAATCGAACCCCTGTCTCCGCCGTGAGAGGGCGGCATCCTAGGCCTCTAGACGATGGGGCCAAGTGGCAGCCGGTCAAGGATTCGAACCCTGACGAACTGATCCAGAGTCAGTCGTGCTACCGTTACACCAACCGGCTGCATGCGGAAAATACCCGCGAAGATTATTATAATATAGCCCTTTACTATTGTCAAAACAAATTCAGCCCATACTCCTCAATAATAGAGAATCAATCTTATACCTTCATTAATACCCTCATTTTACAGCCGTGCCCTCCCGTTATGCTGGTAGGAAATAACCGGAGATCCCGCTGTAATGGCAGTTCCATCAGATTTTCCGCAAGCAGGGCTAAGGTATGGGTCCATGCAATTAAACCACTTTCAAATCGTTTGTTGCAGCCCTGCCAGGTAAAATATATTTATTGGAGAAGCTTGACGGTGGGGTTATAATGAAATTGTGAATCATGATAAAAAACTGAATCAACTAGAGAGAGAAGAGAAAAAGAGAGGGAGAGGGAGTAATGAGTACCCAAGCTGCCGAGCAACATTTCCCACTTGAGATCACCCCTGACACTACGGTCGCAATAGCCGCCCGATTTATGCTGGATCACCATCTGGATATGGTAAAGGTTACCGCCAACGGTCAAACCCTAGGCATTTTAACCCGGGCGCACTTGCTGGAAACAATTGCCAATGACACTTCAGCCAAGACCAGGGTGGAAACCTTGATGAACAAGGATCCAGAATTCGCGAAGTGGGCTGAGGATCTGGAATCGTTTGCCGAGCAGCTTCAGGCGGAGACGCCCGAGGTGCCTGGTGAAGGCTGGAAGGATCGAGTCCTGGCTTACTTCAGGAAACAGGTCAAACAGGAAAGAAAGGCCTGGCGGGGTTATCTGGACGGGGTGTACAATCCAATTGTCGGGGTGGACAAATATGGCCGCCTCAATATTTTTAACAAGGCCGCCGCCAAGGTCACCGGGTTTGAGCAGCGTCAGGCCTACGGCAAAGATGTCAGAGAGATATTCAATAACAGTGAGCTGACCTATATTGTACGCAGCGGTCAAACCCAGCTCTTGCGCAGGATTGACACTGTGGGCAAAACCTTTTTATCCTCGCGCAGTCCGGTGGTGGTTGATAATGAGATCATCGGCGCTGTAGCCGTATTGCAGGAGACCTCCGACCTGGAGAAGGTAGTCCAGGAACTGGAGAGCACCCGGCAGTTGAATCGCCAGCTCGACGCCATCATCGAATCCTCATTTGACGGGTTGTATATCTGCGACGGCCAGGGAGTGACACTGCGCATCAACAAGTCCTTCGAGCGTATACTGGGAGTTACTTCCGCAGAGGTAGTAGGCCGCAATATGGCAGACCTGGTGGCTGAAGGGGTCTTCTCCCGTTCCGGGACCCTTTTAGCCTTGAAGCGCCGGGAGACTGTCACTATTCCGCTGACCTCCAGAATCGGGAAGACCGCTCTGGTAACCAGCGTTCCCATCTTCGATATGGAAAGCAACATCGTCATGGTGGTCACCAATGTCCGGGATATGACGGAGTTGATCGAACTGGAGAAAAGGCTGGAGCGGGTTGAAGATCGGCGGCAGAAGGAACTTAACGCTGTTTTCGAATCATCATTCGATGGATTATATATATGCGACGGAGAAGGCAACACCCTGAGAATCAACAAGGCCTTTGAACGTATCATGGGGGTTACTTCGGCAGAGGTGGTAGGCCGCAACATGGCCGACCTGGTCGCCGAAGGAGTTTTCTCGCGCTCCGGGACTCTGTTAGCCTTGCAGCGGCGTGAGCGGGTCACCATCCCGCTGCAGTCTAATATCGGCAAGAAGGCCCTGGTAACCAGCACACCCATTTTCGATGATCAGAGCAATATCGTATTGGTGGTTACCAATGTTCGCGACATGACGGAATTGAATGAACTGGAACGGCGTCTGGAGCATTCCGAAGGCCGGCGGCAGCGTGAACTGGCGGCAGTTTTTGAGTCTTCCTTCGACGGGCTTTATATCAGTGACGGCGAAGGCAACACCCTGCGCATCAATAAAGCCTTTGAGCGCATCCTGGGGGTATCGGCTGACGAAGTAGTGGGACGCAACATGGCTGATCTGGTACGAGAAGGGGTCTTCTCCCGTTCCGGAACCCTGTTGGCTCTGCAGCGGCGTGAGCAGGTGACCATTCCCCTGGAGGCTAACAGCGGCAAGACCGCCCTGGTGACCAGCACCCCCATTTTCGATGATTCCGGCAATATAGTCCTGGTCGTCACCAATGTCAGGGACATGACGGAACTCAATGAATTGCATGTTAAGGTTGAACACCTGGAAGGCCTAAGCCGCTTCTATCAGGCGGAGCTGACTCATCTCAAGCTGCAGAACCGGCGCAACTGCATCGCCCATTCCCGGAAGATGAGGGACTTGCTGCAGATGATAACCCATGTGGCCTCAGTCGATTCGACCGTCTTGATTCAGGGCGAGTCCGGGGTCGGCAAAGAGGTCATAGCGGATGTTCTGCACAGCTATAGCGGCCGCAAAGACCATCCTTTTATCAAGGTGAACTGCGGAGCCATCCCTGCCAATCTATTGGAATCGGAACTGTTCGGCTACGAGCCGGGAGCCTTTACCGGGGCCAGCAAATCCGGCAAGGCCGGCATGTTCGAATTGGCCCATGAAGGCACCCTGTTCCTGGATGAGATAAGTGAAATGCCCCTGGATCTGCAGGTTAAACTGTTAAGGGTCCTGCAGGACAAACAGGTCTTCCGGATAGGCGGAAACCGTCCTATAAACGTAGACACCAGGATCCTGGCCGGCACTAACCGCAATCTGCAGCAGATGGTGGCTTCACAGTTATTCCGCCAGGATCTGTACTACCGCCTCAATGTAATCCCGGTCTTTGTGCCTCCCCTGCGGGAACGGCGCGAGGATATCCCGGTTTTAAGCAAGTACTTCTTGGATTACTATAACCGAAAACATCAAATGAGCAAGGTTTTATCCAGTGATGCCATAAAGCCCATGCTTTTATACGATTGGCCCGGAAATATCCGTGAACTGGAGAATTTGATCGAACGTCTGGTGGTAACCAATCTGCACGATACCATCACCACTGATGATGTGCTTTCCTGCCTGGAGCTGACCAACATTCAGGGCGAGGTTGACATTGACCTCATGTCCCTGCCGGTGGCGATCGAGCAGACCGAGCGGCGCCTTTTGCAGAAGGCCTTTACCCTGCACAATTCCACCTATAAAGTGGCCAAAGCCCTGGGCATCAGTCAGCCTTCAGTGGTCCGCAAAGCAGCTAAATATGGAATAAAGGAAAGCGGTAGATAATCGCATCTTATCTACCGCGGGTACTCTAGAGGTACTCTATATCCTTTTACGGGCGCTCCGGGCGCTCAGTGGGGCGCTCGAAGGCGCTCCTTTTTTTATCTTTCCGGCACTCATTTGGTGCTCCTGTGGCGCTCAAAGGCGCTCTGCAGGCGCTCGAAGGCGCTCTAAATTGTCGGTGCTCACAGGCACTCAATGACACTGGCGCTCAAAGGCGCTCTAGAAACAAAGGCTTGTTCAGCCATTATTTCCCTACTGCAATGTCTACAGAACCTGCACCGTCGATCTTGTTGCTTCTTCTCCAGATCTTAAATTCGGTGGCCTTCTGAATCAATTCATCGCGGAAGTCCGGATGGGCCAGATTGACTAAAGCCTCCGCCCTTTCCCAGGTGCTCTTGCCCTTCATATTGGCGATGCCATACTCGGTAACCAGCATGTGAACGGCAGTTCTGGGGTCAGTTACAATAGCGCCCGGAGTTAGGATGGGCTGGATACGGGATTTTACAGTGCCATCCTTGGTCTTAAAAGTTGAAGGCATACATACGAAGCTCTGTCCACCCTTGGATTTGTAAGCGCCTTCAACAAAGTCCAGCTGTCCGCCGGTGCCGCTGATGTGGCGAACCCCTGCGGATTCGGAGCAGACCTGGCCAAACAGGTCAACCTCTACACAGGCATTGATTGATACAAAGTCGTCCAGCAGGCATATAACCTTGGGATCATTGGTATAGTCAACGTTGTAGGATGCCAATCCCGGGTTATCGTCCATAAACTCATAAAGTTCCTGGCTGCCCATAACGAAGGCATATACTTGTTTATATTTGTCTATATTTTTCTTGGCCCCGGTTATTTTGCCAGCTTTGAACATTTCCAGGTAGGCGTCGACATACATTTCGGTATGTACCCCGATATCCTTGAGATCGGACTCGGCTACCATAGTGCCTACGGCATTTGGAAGTCCGCCGATACCGAGCTGGATGCATGACCCATCGCGCAGTTTTTCCATAACCAGTTTGGCGATTTCTTCTTCCACCGGGCTTGCTTTGGCAGGCGCCAGGGTAGTCATCGGGCCATTATTGCTTTCGATAATAAAGTCAACCTGTGTTACATGAACACTTTCCTGTGACCCGCCCAAGCATCTGGGCATATTCTGGTTTACTTCCAGAATTCTGATTTTGGCTGTTTCCATCATCGCCCAGCAATTTACGGCGGCAGCCCCGAAATTGAAATATCCATGTTTGTCCATAGGCGTACACTGGATGACAGCGATATCATTGGGATCACAGTCATCACGGGTCATTTTGGGATTTTCGTGGAACTTCATGGGGATGTAATAGAGGTTCTGTCCTATAAATTTTTTGTCATGTGCTGCTACGTGCCAGCTGTTCCAGGTAAATACTTCACCACTGGGATCTGCCTCGGCGGTAAAGTGCTGATATGCACCGATGTCACAGCGTATCTTAACATCCTTTAACTCATTGACTCTTTTGGCCAATGCTTCGTCAAAGTCACGTCCCGATGTGATACCGAAGCCATACTCGATCCAATCTCCAGATTTCACCAACTGGGCTGCCTGGTCGGCCGTCACTAACTTCTTTTGATACTCCTCTTTCCAGCGATCATTCAACATCAAAAATTCCCTCCTCATTACCCTAACCTTCAAAATAATAATTTGTATTCCCCGGTGTTGGCTGCATTTTTCTGCGCCATAGGCAAAGCATTACCGTGCATAACTCCTCCCACTAGTATTCCCCTGTAATGATGAAAAATTATATATCTTGCGCAGGCTGTCCCCTGCCTTCTTAAAAAAGGAGGGGGCTGCTATTTTATAATGGCTTCATTGCAGACTTGAATATTGGTAAAAATATTGGTATGTTTCTGAGTATGTGTACGGTCTGTCACTATAAAATAGCAGCATGTTAATAAAATATAGCTGATAAGGAGTAAGTAATAGTAATGCGAGTACCACCCATATATACAAGCAATAAGCATGCCAATTCGCTGCAGAGGCCTGTTTTAAATGTGAATCCCCATAAATTCGACATCTTTAATGCAAAATGGTGAAATTTTTTGACCTGACCGAGGGCAAAGTGATTCTTTTTTGCATTGTTTTGTGATTCATTGAATTATTATTGTCTCGTTTTTTATTCAGCTTGAGTTGCAAAAGTCGATTCGCTTTAAACCCATTGATTATTTCAATAAATTTTTAATCCTTGTGAAACCGATTCTAATCCGTTAATGAATGGAGTGATTCAAATGCGCACGTTGGTAGCCACTGTCATGGCAAATAACAAAGGCAACGAAATTTACTGCTGGAACCGTAAAGTCAACAGCAAAGACTCACAGATACTGCGCAACACCAGCCGCTCCTCGCTGGAGGAGCGGGGCTTTACTTTTATACGCCTGATATCGCTGGAATACCCAAATGTCTCAGGATTTGCAATTTTCTATGAAGGGCATCTGGATGAAATGGGCCGGGATTTAAAAGCCCTGGAGTCAGGTCTGTAGAAGCCGGGCGAAGAGGACGGCGGGCGGTGTGAAAAGTCCCGAAATTGGCGATTTAATTCTCTAAAGCGGGAGAGGAACGAGAGATTCCGGTCAGCAAATCAGCCTCCATCCTGAATAAAACTCAAAATCAGCTGTAAGCGGAGCGACTAAAAAGCACAGAATAGTTTTCATACAGTCTGACGGGGGTGTTGACAATCTAAAATAGATTGTCAACAACCCCGTCCCTGCGGCAATGATTCATTTGTGTATCGGTCTAGCCGGCCAGAACGCGCAGGAATTTGCGTTTGCCCACCTGAATCACCAATTGGCCCTGTAACAGGATGTTTTCCCCTGCCGCCTTTTCCCCGTTAATACGGACCGCTCCCTGACTGATGGAACGGCGCCCCTCACTGGTTGAGACTGTCAACCCATGGTCCGCAAGAAACTTGGGCAGCCATACCTCGCCGCTGGCGATAGCTACTTCGGGGATATCCTCAGGGATTTCACCCTGACTGAATACTAATTTGAATCGCTCTTCGGCTTTATCGGCTTCATCTGCATTATGGTACATGGTAATGATCTCTTTGGCCAGGCGAACTTTGGCATCCCGCGGGTTCAGGCTGCCGTTCTGCATGGCCTCATCCATGGCCTTTACCTCTTCCATAGGAACCCGGGTGAGCAGTTCAAAGTAGCGGCAGATAAGCTGGTCGGGAATAGACATGGTCTTGCCGAACATCTCATTGGGTTCGTCATTAACCCCGATATAATTGCCCAGGCTCTTACTCATCTTCTGCACTCCATCGGTGCCTTCCAGAATCGGCATAAGAATGGCCACCTGAGGTTCATGTCCGTATTCGCGCAAGAGATGACGCCCCACCAGCAGGTTGAATTTCTGGTCAGTGCCCCCCAGCTCAACATCAGCTTGCAGCGCCACCGAATCATAACCCTGCATTAACGGATACATAAATTCGTGAACCCCGATGGGTAAACCTTCCTTATAACGCTTATCGAAATCGTCTCTTTCCAGCATCCTGGCTACGGTGTATTTACCGGCCAGCTGGAGAACCTGGACCAGATCCATGGGCATCAGCCACTCACTATTAAAATGCACAATAGTCTTGTCGGCTTGCAGAACTTTGAAAATCTGCTGCTGATACGTTTTTGCATTGGCTTTAACCTGCTCTTCAGTGAGTTGTTTGCGGGTCTCGGATTTTCCGCTGGGGTCTCCGATCCGCCCGGTAAAATCGCCTATAATAAGATGGATTTCATGCCCCAAATCTTGAAACTGGCGCAGTTTGTTCAAAACCACGGTATGTCCTAAATGGATGTCTGGCGCGGTGGGATCCAATCCCAGTTTTATGCGCAAAGGCTGTCCGGTTTGCAGGGAGCGCACCAGTTTCTGCTTGAGTTCGGCCTCGGGGACTATTTCCACCACCCCGCGGCGTATATGCTCTAACTGCTGATTTACCTGAGTTTCAATCGCGTTTTCCACAAAATAACCTCCTTACCATAAAAAAAATGATAGCACAACGACTCAATAATGTGCAATATTGAGAAGAGTACAGGCGTATATAGTAGGAAATCTATGTTTTCCCTGCCTTCGGGTTAGATGGCAGGAAAGCCGGCGGGTTTCGTCAAATTATTATTTATTATTATATCCAGGAGGCTTTATTTTGCTATGACAGAGACTAAAAAAAAGAAGCCCAGGTCATTCAAGGTGGATAACTGGCCCAGGAAGATTGCGTTGGCTCTGGGTGGCCTGGCTGCGTTTGGCATCATCTGTTTAATGGCTTTGTTCATTTATGCCGCACGTGATTTGCCTTCGTTTGATCCCGGGCAGCTGTCCGGAGCCAAGACAACTTTGATTTATGATGATCAGGATGAATTGGTCAGCGGGTTGCATGCCGGCCAGAACCGTACTGAAGTCAGTTTAGACAAAGTGCCTAAAGATCTAATCAATGCCTTTGTAGCCACCGAAGACCGCAACTTTTACAAACATCACGGGGTCAACTTCCGCGGAATTGCCAGGGCGCTTTATCGCAATCTGACTTCCGGCGATCTCAAGGGTGAAGGGGCCAGTTCCATAACCCAGCAATTGGCTCGCAACGCCTACCTTACCCTGGAAACTACCTGGGAGCGCAAGGCCAAAGAGATACTAATCGCCTTCAAACTGGAATCGGTTTATTCAAAAGATGAAATTATGACAATGTATTTGAATATCATCCCCTTCGGCAATGGCGCCTATGGAGTGCAGGCTGCTGCCAATACCTATTTTGGCAAAGAGGTTTCCGAGTTGAATCTGGCGGAATGCTCGCTGTTAGCGGGCTTGCCCCAGGGTCCGTCCTATTATGATCCTTACCAGCATCTGGATCGGGCCAAGGCCAGGCATCGCGATGTGCTCAATAATATGGTAATGGGCGGATATATCGATCAGGCTGCCGCCGATGCCGCTTTTGAGGCTAAACTCGATTTTAAAAACGGCGGAGTAGCCAATAAACAATATGGTTATTATGTTGATGCAGTTATAGAAGAGGCCATTTATGTATTGAGCGCCCAGAATATCTACCCCGAGACCGATGAAGCCGAAGCCGCCATATATCGGGCCGGATTAAAGATTTATACCTCTCTGGACGCCAATCTGCAGAAGTACTCTGAGGAACTGTATGCCGATCCCAGCCGCTTTCTAAAACAGACCAGCCCCAGCGGCCAGATAGTACAGTCCGCTATGGCAGTAGTAGAAACGCAAAGCGGCGAGGTCAAATCCATCATGGGGGGCCGCACCTATCAGGCGCAACGCCAATTCAACCGGGCTATCAGCGCCTATCGCCAGCCCGGTTCCGCCATCAAGCCCTTAACTGTATATGGACCGGCTTTGGAAGCCGGGCTGATGCCGTTCAATACCCTGGATGACTCACCCATCAGCTACAAATCCGGCGGTACGGTGTGGTCGCCGCAAAACTATGACGGCCGCTTCCGCGGCATCATTACCATGCGCGCCGCGGTGCAGGACTCGGTAAACACCTATGCCGTGCAGACCCTGGACAAGGTGGGCATCCGGGCCGCTTTTGATTTTGGACGCTCCCTGGGCCTGCCTCTCTTGGACTCGCCAGGCAGCAATGACCTGTCTCTGGCGCCCTTATCACTGGGAGGGCTTACTCAGGGGGTCACCCCGGTACAGATGGCGGCCGCATACGCCGCTTATGCCAACGGAGGGGTTTATAACGATCCCCACTTCATCCGCCGCATCGTAGACGCAAAAGGAGCCGAGATATATTCATATAAACCCAATTCTAAGAGGGTGATGACCGAGCAGACCGCCTGGCTTATGACCAGTATGCTGCGCACCGTGGTAACCTCCGGCACCGGCACCCGGGCCCAGGTCCCCGGGGTGTTTACGGTGGGCAAGACCGGCACCACCGATGATTACCGGGACTCCTGGTTCTGCGGCTTTACCCCCACCTACGCCGCCGCAGTTTGGCAGGGATTTGACCAGAAGGACACCCTGCGCAATTATCCCCCGCAGTATCCGTCGGAAACGGCCTTCGGCGGAGATATACCGGCCAGGCTATTCTCCTCCATATTAAGCAGGGCCCACAAGGACTCTAAACCCGGTCAGCCGGCCATGCCCGGCAATATCGTTGAGGTATCGGTTTGCAAGGTTTCAGGTAAGCTTCCCAGTGAAATCTGTCCCAAGGATCAGATTATAACGGACTACGGCCTGGCCAATGTGGCTCCCACCGAAACCTGTGACCGCCATCAGCTGGTCACCATATGCCCGGATTCAGGCAAATTGGCGGGAGTTTATTGCCCTCACCCGGAGACCCGGGCCATGGTAGTAACCGACTCGCAAAGCGCGGCTGCGGACAAGATCCCTACCGAGTTATGTGATATTCATACCGAATTTACTTTTTCCGGGGTATTCCGCAACGATGTGGTGATCTGCAGCGATCCGCGCCACAACGGGCGCCTATATCAGGCCAACATTCCCGGCAGGACCGAAAGCGGAGGCTGCCCCGAACAGTTCTGGCAGCGGGTTGTGATACAAGAAGGGCAAAAATTGCCACGCTGCCCATTGGCCGACCATCAGGAAACCAAGAAAAGTGCGCGGGATGTGGTTAAAGACATAGTAGAGGGGCGCGATTGATAACTGACAGCCTGGTTAAAAACAATGCTGAGGGGATGCCGTTTGATTCCGGCATCCCCTTGATTTTGTGTCTGCGATTATTAAGCCTTATACCAGGTCACAAGTGTGCGATAAGATGATAAGGTGTGCCGCAGATGCAGCCGGCACTGAAAGCGATCTGCCGTATAAGGCCCGATCACCCTTACGGTCGGTGCGGTTTCAGCAGTATGCCGCTGCACTTATAATTCCACCACCGTTACTCCGAAACCGCCTTCTTCGCGGAGGCCATCCCGGAACGCGCTGACGTACTGACTGTCCTTCAGATAGCTGCGCACCGCAGCCCTTAAGGCGCCGGTGCCTTTGCCGTGTATGATGCGCACTGATTCCAAGCCCACCAGGCGGGCGTCATCCAGGTAGCGATCCAGGAGGATCAAAGCCTCATCCGCCATTTTGCCGCGTAGATCCAGCTCCTTGGAGATGGCCCGGGCTTTTTCCAGATAAGTCCGGGCGCGTTCTTTGGGGGGCTTATTTTCCGGGCTCTTGCTCTTCAGCAGCTCGGACTTTTTGACGGTCAGTTTCATCATACCCACCTGCACACTGACATTGCCCTCAGAATCAGGATCGCTTAAGACCGTGCCGCGCTGATTGATGCTGCTGATGAGCACATGATCCCCGGAACTTATGGCATCCTGTGAAGGCGCCGGCTCGGGTTCGTTAAAGGACAGCTGTGAGGGCAGCTGGGTGAGGCGCTTGCGTTTGGCCTCCACCTCATGCCAACGGGGCGGATTCTGTTTGTCCTTCAGGAGTTCTTTCAGTTCCTGAACCGCCAGATCGGACTCCTGCTTGGCCTGGCGCAGGTACTGAGCCGCTTCCTGGCGGGTTTTGGCCAGAATCTCGCGATGAGCCTGTTCGAACTGCCGGTGTTCCGCCTCCATCTGTTCTTTCTGGTCTTCCAGCTGCCGCCGTATCAAAGCCACCTGTTCGGCCTCACTCTGAGCGGCCTGTCTTCCTGCCTTGAGTTCGCGGATCATATTGCCCACTTCCGCTTCTCGCTGCGGCACCAGCTTTTGCGCTTTTTCCACCAGGGCTTTATCGAGTCCCAGCCGGGAAGCGATTTGAAAGGCGTTGCTCTGCCCGGGCATCCCGATGGTTAACTCATAGGTGGGCTTGAGGGTTTTAGGGTCAAACTCCACGCAGGCGTTTTCCACCCGCTGGTTCTGGTAAGCGAAGCTCTTCAGTTCACTCTGGTGGGTGGTGACTATCACCTGGGAGCGCCTGGCCAATAGTTCTTCCAATACCACCCGGGCTATGGAGGCGCCTTCAACCGGATCGGTCCCCGCTCCCAGTTCATCCATTAAAACCAGGGAATGTTTATCCGCATGTTTTAATATGTTAATGATGTTTTTCATGTGACCGGAAAAGGTGCTCAAGGACTGTTCGATACTCTGTTCATCCCCGATATCTACGTAGATGTCTTTGTAAATGGGGATGCGGCTGTTCTCCCGGGCGGGGATAAACAACCCGCTCATAGCCATCACCGCCAGTAATCCTACCATTTTCAGGGTCACTGTCTTGCCTCCGGTGTTCGGTCCGGTTATCACCAGAATATCAAAGCTTTGCCCCAGCTGAATATTGACGGGAATGGCCTCTTCCCCCAGGAGGGGATGCTGGCCGCGGCTGATGTCCATTATCCCGGACTGGTTGACATCCGGCCGATAGGCGTTCATACGGTAAGCCATACGGCCTCTGGCCAGGACAAAGTCCAGGATGGACAGAATCTCCTGATTGGCTGCCAGTTCCTGGGTGTAAAGCGCCACAGCGGCTGAAAGCTCCTGCAGTATACGCTCCATCTCGCGCTTTTCCTCGGCCTGCAGGCTACGAATACGGTTGTTGTTGTCCACCACCGCCATAGGCTCGATAAACACGGTTGCGCCGCTGGCTGATTCATCATGCACGATGCCCTTCACCTCGTGACGGTGCTCCTGCTTTACCGGCACCACATAACGCCCGTCGCGCTCGGTTACTATGCTGTCCTGGAGCAGCTTCTGATTATTGCCGGAGCGGATAAAATCCTGCAGGTATTCCTTGATGCGCAGGCGCAGGGTGGCGATCTGGCTGCGAATAGAGCGCAGCTGCGGTGAAGCGCTGTCACGGATCTGATAGTCTTCCCCTACACAGCGGTCGATCTGGTTTTCCAGGCTGCTTATCACCGTCAGTCTGGAGCAAAGCTCGGCTAAAGCCCGGTATTTTCCGGCTTGCATGGATTTGCCGGCCAGGCGGGCGGCGTGCAGCATCAGGTATATATGGCGCAGGTCGCCGGCATTTAAAATCCCGCTGACACGAGCCTTGGCCAGAGCCTGATCAATCGGTTTCAATTCCGAAAAATAGCCGGGTTCTCCAAAGCGCAGGAATTCCATGGCCTCCTGGGTCTCATCCAGGCGCTGGCAAATGACCTGGTGATCCTGGGAAGGCTTCATTTTTAAAGCCCGTTCGCGCCCTCCCTCAAACTGGGTGAGTCCGGCTAATTGCTGCTGGATCTTATCAAATTCTAATTTCCTCAGGGTTTCTTCGTTCACTGTTTTCCCAACTCATTTCTGTTAAATGGAGAATGGCGTTAAATTATAGTACGCCCCTGTACAAATGGCCTTTGGTCGGTTTAAATCCCTGCTTTTGCTGCAGGACTTTGCGCAATAAGGCCAGGTCAGGCTTTTTTCCTTGTGACAATTCATTTATAGCCCGGCGATACACGGCTGCGGTTTCAGCGGTTTGGGCCGGGCTGTCACACCAGGCCTCGATGCGCAGGCTTTCGCATCCCAGTGGCCAGAGGCGCTCCAAATCATCCAGAAGACAGAGGCGCCTAGAATTAAATACGTAGAAACGGCATTTTTTATCTGTGGCCACCGGGAATTCATAACCTTTTTCATCCCGCAGCCAATATCGGGCCTTCTGGCAGGCACTCCCGCATTTCTCCCCGCCCTTGGCGGCTTCGATAGGGCAGCTTTCTGAGACCATCAGGGTCAGATCCCCGTGCACCATCAGTTCGGCGGCACTCAAATCCCTGAAATTGTGGAGCTGTTCCAGATTAAGCTCGGGGGACAGGCAAGCCCCCTGTACGCCCCGGGATAAAAGCCAATCCAGACTGAACTGGTTAAAGCAATTCAAACTGTAATCAGTGCGGCAGGGAATTCCATTCTGCATCGCCCAGCTTAATGCCCCCAGATTTCCAACTAACAGGGCTGGAAATGCGGCCGGTTTTATCTCCTGCCAGGGCTGCATTTCACCGGCTTTTTGTATGCGCGGTAAAGCGGGAATGACTTCGGCGCCCCGCTGGCTGCCCCAGCGCGATAAGGCCGCAATCTCTTCCCTCTTGGCAGTATAACCCCGCCAGCCCTCGATGGCAATATATACGCGATCAGCGCCGGCCTCTATCCCCTGGCGGGCTGCTTCAACGGTGCCGACCGCTATGCTCAGCAACGGCGGGGCAATGCGGCGCCGCACCGATTTTGGGCCCAGACGCTCTTTTACCCCTTGCTGAAAACGGGCCTGATCCTCCGCGTCCGGGGCCGGACGATGGGTAATCAAAGCCAGAAGCTGCTCTGCGGCCCGGCGCCTGCTTTCGTTGAGATCGCTGTAGGGCAGGATCAGGTTGCCTTCATATTCCAAGCGGTACTCATCCAGGACAAACGGGGTTCCCCCCAGGCGGGACAGCTTCTCCAGGATGACCTCTTCCTCTAAAGGCTGCCCCTGAGCCGGCACTGCTATAGTACTGCCCTCCACCCTTACACTGCGGCCGGCGGAATCATCCAGGGTCAGTTGCAAGGGGCTCCCTGCTTTAATCCGTATCATCATTTTAACCGGGATTTTGAAAGCTTGGTCGGCTTGCAGGCTGGCCTGGGCTTCAGCTATCAAGGCCTGGTCATGGGTCTTAAAGACCCGGTCTCCCGGCGCAGCCCGCCCCGGCATGGGAACAGTCACTACCTGGCCGCGCACCGCTTGAACGACGGCCTGACCGTCCAGGTCAATAGCTTTGACAATAGCTGACGGCCCTTTGCCCTGGGCCACCCACACCTCCAGGCCGTCGCCCAAAGCCAGGGTATCGCTTAACTTTATGGTAATATAACCGCTGTAGTGACTGATCACCCGGCCCAGATACACCCCGCGATTATTGGGGCGGTTAATGCTCAGCGCCTTTTGTCCCGGCGCCAGGAAACCAGTGCCCAGAGTACGGTTAAAGATTTGATAAAGCTTCTTCCGCCGGGTTTCATCCACCCGGGCCTCCGGATTGGAACGCAGCAGATCCAGGGCATGACGGTAGGCCGAGGTTACAACCGCCACATATTCCGGCCGCTTCATGCGTCCTTCGATCTTGAGCGAGTTGACTCCGGCCTTTTTAAGTTCTGCCAGATGATCCACCAGACACAGGTCAGCCGGGCTTAGCAAATAGCGACCCCGAGCCTCCACCGGCTTCTTTTCGGCGCCATTATCCGCCATCAGCTGATAAGGCAGGCGGCAGGGCTGAGCGCAGCGGCCCCGATTACCGCTGCGGCCACCCACCATGCTGCTGAAAAGGCATTGGCCTGAATAACAAAAACACAGGGCTCCATGGACGAATACCTCAAATTCCATCCCCGGAGTTTCCTGATGAATGCGGTTTATTTCTTCCAAAGACATCTCCCGGGCCAAGACTATCCGGGCCACGCCCTGTTTCTGCAGTAAAAGCGCGGCCTGGTCGTTGTGCACCGTCATCTGCGTGCTGGCATGCAGGGGCAGATCAGGCAGAAGTTCATGCAGGCTGGTCAACAGACCCAGATCCTGGATGATCAGCGCATCCGCCCCGCTGCGGTACAGGGAATAGGCATAATCCAGCGCAGCCGGGAACTCCCGGTTGTCAATCAAGGTATTGAAGGTGAGGTATATTTTTTTGTCCCGTAAATGGGCATATTCTACAGCCTTTTCAATCTCAGTCAGACTGAAATTGGCCGCAGACTGCCTGGCATTGAAATGCCGGCCGCCCAGATACACCGCATCCGCCCCATTGGCAAAGGCGGCCTGTAGTGCAGCCCAGTTGCCGGCCGGGGCTAACAATTCCATTTTTTTACCTCCTGAAGCACCGGAACAGGGGTCTTAGCGCTCTACCCGGAGCAATCCGGCGCAGGGCAATATATCTATGCCCCTTTTCTGCAGCTCATCCAGAAACAGATTCATTCCCAGCGAATCGCTGGCCATATGTCCGGATATGATGACATTGATATGATGGTCTTTGGCCGCCTGGCGATGCTTGTCAGTCATATGCATAGATATCACAGTGCCTATCCCGGCTTGAGCCAACTTCTCGTAGGATTTTTCCGAGCCACCGGTTCCCCCGGTCATTTTTATGAATATCTGTCCGGCCCGGCGCTTTTTGTCTCCGGCCAGAATGCGCGGGCCGGCTTTTAAACGTCGGGCCATCTGAAACTCGGGAATAGTCAGCAGGAGTTCTAAGACATCCTCCACACTGCGGTAAGCGTTACTGGCAAACAGTTGCTTCAGATAGTGATTTACCAGGTTGTCGGCCGGGGAATGCACGCACATAAACGGTATCCCCAGCAAACGGGAGGCATCAACCGCCCGCTGGTGGTTTACCGGCATCAAGGTGCGGTGTACCTCTGCAATGCGCGCCTCCATGATGCCTTCGGCTATGCTGATGGGCACGCCGGCCTGGGCCAGCATATCGGCTTGAACATGCATTACCTGGTGCAGAGCAGCCTGGGCGATGCCTTCGGGATGGTGGGCAATCACCGCATCAATACGGCGGCCGTTTTTCCTGAGCTGATCGGCCAGCAGGATTTCCGGGGTTTCGATGTCGATTCCGGTCATGACCGCTTCAACCTCTTCGTCCCCGCTGCCCTGCAGGATGCGGGTATCGCCGTAGGGATTGGATAAGGCCTCGGTATCATAGTACTCCTGATCGCTGCTTTTTAACGCTTCATAAGCCTTGGCCTCCCGCTCCAGGCAGGCATTGATTTCATCTCCGCGCGGATCATATCTTTTCCCCAGGCTGACGGCCAGTTCATATATCTCTTTTAACTTCATCTTTTGACCACCCTTCATCTAATGCGCTTAAAAAAATGCGTTTCCATTATATCACAAAGCCATCTATCGGGCCTTTAATGCTTTATTGATTTCGTCCAAGCGGCTGGATAAATCTTGCAGCTGAGCCTCCAGCTTGCTGAAGGCCTGGGGAAGGGACAATTCCGGTTCGCCTTGCCAGTTGGGTTTCTCCTGTTCTTTGAAAAAATTCTTCCGCGTCAATCCCACTTTGGTCAAAACCTCATTACGCGGGGGAGCATATACTCCCAAATCCCTTTTGGTGAGAGGCTCATCCCCGCTGCGCAGTATAACGCTAAAACCTCCGCAGGATTCAAGAACCCCTTTTTCCACCATGTCAATATCGGGAATCCCTTGTTTGCGCAGTTCCTGCATGAGGTCATCGACATTGAATTTCTCCTTGGCCAGATTCTCTTTGATAATGCGGCCGTCTTCTATCAAAACTACCGGGGTTCCGGTGATAAGATTGGACAGCTTCTGGTTTTTCAGTCCCAGGTAACACATCAGCCATTCCAGAAAAGCCAAGGTGCCAAGAACTCCTACCCCCTCGATGAAAGGTATACTCTGGTCCAGGGCGATGGAAACCACGGTGTGACCCACCCCGGTCATGACTACGAAATCAAAAGGCCCCAGTTCACCCAGAGCCCGCTTGCCCAATACCCTGACCATGATCAAGGCCATAAAATACATCACCGCAGCGCGGAATGCATAGCTTAACATTGCTCCGACCTCCTTAAGCCCCGGATACCTTATTATTGCGCCGAGTCCCAAGGGTTTATTCTCCGGGGCGGGGAGATGTCATGAAGTTAAACCGGGAAGCAGTGGTGGTTTGTTTGAGGAGAAGTGGTGAAAAACGGAATAGAACCCGGGGGATCAGGACCGAAAATAGTCCAGAACCTCTTTAAGGCTCCAGGTATTGATTACATCCGCGGCCTCAACCCATCCGCGGCGGGCGTTGAAGATGCCATAGCGCAGCAGGTCCATTTCCCCCTGGTGATGGGCGTCGCTGTTGACCGCGATCTTGATGCCCAGCGAAACAGCCCTGCGGGCCACATCTTCGTCAATGTCCAGGCGGCTGGGGTGTGAATTGATTTCCAGTACTTTATGGTGCTGGGCGGCCGCCTGGAGAATCCGCTCAAGATCAAGTTCATAGCCTGAGCGTTTGTTGAGCATCCTCCCGGTGAGGTGTCCGATTATGTCCACATGAGGATTCTCGATGACCCGCAATAAGCGCCGGGTCTGCTCTTTCCGATCCAATCTGAAATGGCTGTGAATAGAAGCTATGACTACATCCAGCTGCTCCAAATCTGCGTCGCTGAGGTTCAGACTGCCATCCTTGAGGATGTCCACTTCAATGCCCCGCAGAAGACGCAGCCCCGGCTGTTGCCGGTTGAGACCGTCTATAACCCGGGCCTGCATACTCAGGCGTTCCGGGTTCAATCCCCCGGTACTGGGCAGGGATTGACTGTGATCGGTTATAGCCATATATTCATAACCCCTTAAACGGGCCGCCTCTGCCAGAACTATAAGATTTTCGAAGCCATCGCTCCAATTGGAATGCACATGCAGGTCGCCTTTTATATCCCGCAGCTCAACCAGTTCCGGCAGGCGCTTTTCCCGGGCGGCTTCGATCTCGCCCCGGTCTTCGCGTAATTCAGGCGGAATATAGGCCATATCGAGGTACTGGTAGAGCTGGGTTTCGTTCTGGAAGGAGGTCGGGGGAGCTGTTTCTAAACCTTTCAGAATATGATTGCGATGGGCTTTGGAGCCGGTGGAAGTCAGAAGATGGCAGGCAAATTCCCGGGGCTGGACCAGAATGATTTCAAAAGGAATGCGATGGGGCAGATACCCTGCGATGCGGTCAGTTTCCCGCGCATGCAGATCGATGCCGGAAAAATCAGCCAGGGCCTGCGCCACCTTACTGCCGTCCGGGCAGCCTGCTAAAATATCCACATCACTTACCAGAGCTTTACCCCGGCGCAGACTGCCAACTATCTGAACCTGGGTCCCCGGCAGGCGGTGGTGAAGATGTTCTGCTAATTTCTCGGCCAGGGGCAATGCCAGTCCGATAGAATATTTGCCCCCGCTTTGATTGCTTGCCACTTCCAGGTTGGTCATGAGTTATCCCATCCTATTTTTACGCTCCTCTTCCATGGCTCTTACCAGTTCGTCATAGTCTTCCTGCAGCTTGTTTAATTCGTCCGCCAGGTTGAGGGCTGTCAGTACTGCCACCTTGGTACTGGAGAGATTGGGATTACGCTGATAAATCATGCGCATGCGTCTATCGACATAGGAGGCCAGCATCTGTATGTATTCAGGATCTTCTTCTCCTCTTACCACATAGTCTTCGTTAAAAATCGATACCGTAACTTTCGTAATTTGGTTTTTATTGTTCAAGCAGCTCACCCCTCATTTTAAGGTCAATATTTGCTGTTTATTCTCTGTTAAGGCGGGTTTTTCCTGCCGCCGCTCCCAGGTCAGCCGCAATCCTATTGCGGCAGTTCACCGCCGGTTTCAATTTTGTGAGGCAAGGTAAAGTAGAACGTAGCCCCGCGGCCCAGCTCACTTTCCACACCCAGCTTGCCGTTATGATGTTCCACCAGATGTTTGACGATGGATAAGCCCAGGCCAAAACCTCCGGTGTCTCTTGATCTGTCTTTATCAATCCGGTAGAAGCGTTCAAAGATGCGCTCCTTCTCCTGCGGAGGAATTCCCTCACCCTGATTGCTCACCGTGACTTTGACCTCTTCAGGCTGGTCTTCAACCGTGATCACCACCGGGGTATTGGGGGGGCTGTATTTGACGGCATTGTCCAAGAGGTTGAGTATCACCTGTACGATCAATTCTTCATCAAAATCCACCATCAGTGGCTCGGTCGGCTTATTAAAATCCACCCAAATCTCCTGCTCGTGATCCCGCCGCGACATGGAAATGGATTTCTCGATTATTTCGGATATATCAAGGGTTTGCAGGTGCAGCTGTAAGCGACCGGATTCAATCCGGGACAGTTCCATCAATCTGCTGATAAGGCGCTGCAGACGATTGGCTTCATCGTAAATAACGGCCGATTTTTGCCGGATCTGTTCCCGGTCCATACCCTGGCAATTCATCAGGTTTTCTGCATAGCCGGTGATAGTGGTTACCGGAGTTAAGAGTTCATGGGAGATATTGCCCACAAAATCCTTGCGCACCCTTTCCAGCCGCTTCAATTCGGTAATATCGTTGAAAATGGCCAGAGTGCCTTCTTCGCGGCCATATAGGCCAGCCCTTAGCGGCACCACATTTACCTCCAAGAGTCGGTCGAGATGGCTGTGGAATTTGATCTCACAACGCACCGGCTGGTGAGTGGTGCGCACCTTATCGATGAGATCGATTAAAGTATAGTTTTGAATGACTTCGGAATGCTTTTTGCCCAACTCTTCGGGACCAAGCCCCAGTATCTTTGAGGCTACCCGATTCATATAGGTTACTCTGCCGTACTGGCTCACCGTAAAAATACCGTTTATCGTAGTGTCTAAAACCAGGGCCAGGCGGTTTCTTACCGATGAGATCTCAATAAGGTTATGCTCCAGGGTCTCTGCCAGTTCATTGATTGACTGCCCCAGATGATGCAGTTCATCCGATGGCAAGAGGTGTATGCGCTGGCGCAGGTTGCCTTGGGCCATGTTGTCTACCCCGGCGGTTATGATTTCGATTGGCCTTGACATCTGGGCCGCAATCCAGATGTTTATGAGGGCGGCCACAATACCTACCGCGACGGTTGCCAGCACCATGGTTAAAAGGAACTTGTCCATAGAAGCGTCAAAAGAACCGCGCTTGATCACCATATTCAAAATCACACCCATGGCCGCCATCACGGCAACAATAAGCAAGAGGTAAAAAAGGGTCAAACGTCGTTGAAACAGATTGGGCATTACTACCTCCTTAAATTTAAAAGGCAGCGCGGTTTTTCCTCCTTAGAGCCGTCGGCAGGAGTTCGTACCGATCACAACCTCGTATCAATCATCCCCAGATGGGAAGGGGACTATAAAATAGTTCCTAACGCCGGCATTTATTCCCCTGCAGCCGTTTTTAATGCCATCCATTGCTAAACGCTTGGCCAAACGTGAAAGAGCAAACCGGCTGATTATATTCTGCACCCGCTTTCCATCTTGAGTCAAACCCGGTTTAAAACCTTTGGATTGTTCAATCTTTAAACCAGCTGCCTCCGATGAATTCGCGCAGTATGGAGTTAGGCGGAACAAAATTGTCTGGCGCGGGGCGGAAGTAGCTCAAGAATTTCAACAGGGTGGTGGCCTCCACATATTCCCGCATATCCGGCTTGATTTCGGCAAGCAGCGGCTCGATATAGGGTTTCAATATGGCTAATTCATAAACCAGGGAGGAATTGAACATCACATCGGCATTTTCCTGAAAAGGGAAGATATTGCGTTCTTCTCCCCGGCGCACCGAGCGCCATCTTCCCAGGGTCTCCAGCGCGGAGTATCCCCTGACCCGGTTGTCCCTGACAATCCGGCGGATCAGCCGGGAATCGGTGGTGGGGATGCGGTTGCTATAATCAATATTCAGCTGTGTCAGAGCGCTCACATAGATGCGGAACTTCTGGCGCGGGGGCACACTGAAGGTGAGCCCTTCGTTTAAGCCGTGAATCCCTTCTATTATTATTAATTCCCCGGGAGGCACCTGCAGCCTGCTGGCCCGGCTCAGACTCCGGCCAGTCAGAAAATCGTAACGCGGTATTTCCACCTCTTCACCGTCGATCAAACGGCACAGGTGTTCATTGAAGAGATCCAACTGCAGTGCTTCCAGGGCTTCGAAATCATACTCACCATTTTCATCCCGCGGGGTCAGATCCCGATCCACAAAATAATTGTCCATAGAAATGCTCACCGGACGGCGCCCGTTGACCCTCAACTGAATCATGAGGCGATTGGCGAAAGTAGTTTTACCTGATGAAGAGGGTCCGGCTATGGTCACCAGTCTGATCTCCGGATTTGAACAGATCTGATCGGCAATGTCCGCAATTTTCTTTTCATGCAGAGCCTCGTTGATCATTATCAAATCCCTTAAACCGCCCTCCCGGATAATATCATTGAAAGCGGCTACATGGGGCGTACCCAGCATCACTGCCCATTTCTTGGCTTCCTGATAAATATTGAACAGCTTGGGCAGGTCGGAAAATGGCCGGATGCCGTCCGGGTTGTATACATCGGGGGTCTGCAGGATCATTCCGGGCGGGTAATTCAACAGCCGGAAACGCTCCAGATCGCTGGTGCGCGGCAGCATATAGCCATAGAAATACTCATAGTAGCCGTCAAGCTCATAAATGTGCACTGTGGCCTTGTCACGATATTCGAGCAGCCCCACTTTATCCAGCTGGCATTGCCGGGCATAGATGCGCCGTGCTTCTTCGCGGCTCACCACCCGTTTCTCAATGGGTAAGTCCTGAACCACATATTCCCGCATACGCTTCTGAATTTGTTCTATATCCCGGTCGCTTAGAGGCTGATCCTGGAGCTCGCAATAGAGGCCGTTTGACAGTGAGTGCTTGACGATCAGTTCGCTGTGAGGGAACAACTCCCGGCAGGCCTTAATGAGCATAAAAACAATACTGCGCCGGTATATTCTGGCTCCGCTCTCGCTGCTGGTATCTATCAGTTCTATATCGCAGTCTTTATCCAGGACGAAGTTCAAATCCTCAAGCCGATTGTCGATAATCACTGCCGCTACCTGATGCGAAACCCGGTCTTTCAAGAGGCCGACCAGATCCCCGGTGGTGCTTTCCTTAGGGATAATATAAGGGCCTAAGCCCTTTACGTTAACCTGAATATCATAGCTTTTAAAGCTGGAAATGGCCATAATGACCCCCCTCCTCACAAACCCGTCTACCCCTCATTATAATACAATTCGGCCTGATTGTGGTCATCATCGCAATTTGCTGGATTCGGTAAGGACAGGGCGTTTTGTTGAGAGAGTGAGAAGCAAGAGGGCCCCCGCTCTCCCTGCCCGCAGTAAAATAAAAGAGGGCCTCTAGCCCTCTTTTTCACGGCGGATGCTGTCCTGGTGAACCGTGCCTGTTTTGGTTAATATATTATATTCTCTGAACCTGATTTACTTTCCTTCCGGCAATATTTTCTATGTCTTATTAATCAGGCCTCCCGGAATCTGTGGCAGGCGGCCAGTAAACCCCGCATGACGATTGTATAACGATTGGGGACCGTCCCCACAATCGTAATCTCCTATCCTAGCGCAGGGCAGCTTGTAGCCGGGTCTGTACATTCTGACGGACGGCATCCATTTCCGCATTTACTTCCGCATCTGTCAGGGTCCGGTCATAGGACTGGAAGGTAAGGCGGAAGGCCAGGCTCTTGTAGCCAACCGGCACCTGCTCCCCGGCGTAGACGTCAAACAAAGTGACCTGTTCCAGAAGCCCGCTGGCCGCTTCCCGAATGACCTGCATGGTTTCAGCCATGGTTCTGGACTGTTCCAAAAGCAAGGCCAGATCCCGTTCAACCGCAGGGTACCTGGGGATCTCGCGGGATTCAATCCGCTGGCTGCACCGGGCATAGAGTTTATCCAGGTCCAGTTCCATGGCACAGGCCCGCTCTTTAATACCATAGGCCTCCAGAATTGCGGGATGAAGCTCGCCCAGTACCCCGATCCGCTCCCCGTTACAGGAGACGGCTGCGGTGCGGCCCGGATGGTAACCGGGAGCCTCTGCCGCGGCAAAGCTGACTGCGGGGCAGCCCATCTCCTCTAAAAGGATTTCGGCCATGCCTTTCAAATAGTAATAATCCATTTCTATATCATGCTTCATCCAATTGATCTGGCTGCGCCCGCAAACTATGGCCCCCAGTTTAAGATTTTCAGCAGGCAGTTTCTCCTCGCCGGGATAAAAAACCGTACCGGTTTCAAAAAAAGACAAGTTCAGGTTTCTCCTGGCCAGGTTGGTACTGAGGCTTTTCAACAAGCCCGGCAGCAACAGGGTGCGCATCACACTCTGCTCTTCGGAAAGCGGGTTGGCAATGTTAACCGTCCGGCGCAAGGGGCTGTCTTCAGGCATCATAATCTGCTCGAAGGCCGTCGGGTTAATGAAGCTGTAATTGATGACCTCATTGAAATAACGAGCCATCACCGCTGTGACCTGGCGGCGGAATTGCTGGTAGGGATTCAGCCCGCCGCGGCTGGCATCCCGGGACAGAGTGCTGGGGATGTTGTCATAGCCATAAAGCCTGGCCACCTCTTCAATTAAATCCGCTTCCAGGTTTAGATCCACCCGGTAGCTGGGTACATGAACCAATAGCTGCCCGTCCTTTTCATCGAAGGGTAGACCCAGACAATTCATATATCCCTTTATGGCCTCGATGCTGATATCGGTTCCCAGAAGATGATTGACCCGTCCGGGACGCAGCAGTATTTCAACAGGAGCCGCCACCTGCGGGTAGCAATCGAAAATTCCTTCGACAACTTCGCCCCCGGCCAGATCCTGCAAGAGCTGAGCAGCCCGGTCCAGCGCATAGATGACCCCATTGATATCCAGGCCTTTTTCAAAACGCATCGAGGACTCGCTGCGCATGGCCAATTTCCGAGCGGTTTTGCGGATGTTGGTCCCCAGGAAATTAGCCGATTCCAGCAATACATCGCGGGTATCATCATTGATTTCGGTGTTTAAGCCCCCCATTACTCCGGCCAGGGCCACCGGTCTTTCCCCATCCGTGATCACCAGCATATTGCTGTCCAGACGCCTTTCCAGCTCATCCAGGGTGGTAAAAATCTCACCATCTCTGGCCCGGCGCACCACAATCCGCGGCTCCGGTCCCAGGAGCCTGTAATCGAAAGCGTGCAGGGGCTGATTGGCCTCCAGCATTACATAGTTGGTGACATCCACGATATTGTTGATGGGGCGAATCCCTGAATTGATGAGGGCCTCCTGCATCCAGGCCGGCGATGGCCTGATCACGCAATTCTTCACCAGGCGGGCGGTATAGCGGGGGCACAGAACCGGGTCTTCAATCTCCACCTTGATGTAATCCTCTATATTCTCGGGTATTTCCCGCAAAACAATTTCCGGAATCTTCACCGGCTTGCCGGTCAGGGCTGAAATCTCCCGGGCCAGGTTGATCATGCCCAGGCAGTCGCCCCGGTTGGGAGTCAGATCCAGATCCATGATTATATCGCTGCCGCTTTCCTCCAGGCCTTCTACCAGTATTCCTGCCATGGAGAGACGGTGGGCGATAACTTCGGGTTTCTCTTTGATATCCACATATTGTTTGAGCCAGTTTAATGATATTCCCATCCTGTCACCTCCTAAAATTGACGCAGAAATCGGTGGTCGTTATCGAAGAACAAGCGCAGGTCGTTAATGCCGTATTTCAGCATGGCGATGCGCTCCACCCCCATGCCAAAAGCAAAGCCCGTAACATGATCGGGATCATACCCCCCGTAACGAAGCACATTGGGGTGAACCATACCTGACCCCAGAATTTCCAGCCAGCCGGTGTGAGAACATACCCGGCAGCCGGATCCTCCGCACATCACACAGGAGATGTCCATTTCGGCGCTCGGCTCAGTAAAGGGAAAGAAGCTGGGGCGGAAGCGCACCCGTACATTGTAGCCGAACATCTCCTGGGCGAATAGCATCAGGGTTCCCTTGAGATCGGCAAAAGTGATGTGCCGATCGATTAACAGCCCTTCCACCTGCTGGAACATGGGAGAATGGGTGGCGTCATCGTCTTTGCGGTAGACTTTGCCCGGCACCACGATTTTAACCGGAAGCTGCGGAGCCATCTTTTCCATGGTGCGCACCTGAACCGGCGAGGTGTGGGTTCTGAGCAAGACATCTTCATCTATATAGAACGAATCCTGCATATCCCGGGCAGAGTGGTCTTTGGGGACATTTAAGGCTTCAAAATTATAATAATCCAGTTCGATTTCCGGTCCTTCGGCAACAGCGAAACCCATCCCGTTAAAGATCTGCACTATTTCTTCATTAATGCGGGTGAGCGGGTGCTTGCTGCCTCTGGGCAGGGCCACCCCGGGAAGGGTAACGTCAATGCTCTCCTCTTGGAGCCGTTTCTGCAATTGTAACCCCTGCAGCTCTTCAGCCCGATTCTGTATGAGCTCCTCCAATTGGGCTTTGACTTCATTGGTCCGCTTGCCTACCCGGGCGCGCTCTTCGGCCCCCAGATCTTTCAGGCCCCGCAATAACAAGGTTATATCCCCTTTGCGGCCCAGCATTTTAACCTTGAGCTCGTTTAAGGCTTCCAGGTCGGCCGCCGCAATCAGCGCGGCTTCAGCCTTTTGAGACAACTGTTCCAGTCTTACCAGCATACCGATTATCGCCTCCTCCAGAAAATAAAAAAGCCTCGTCCTACAGGGACGAAAGCACAGTTCCGCGGTACCACCCAAATTAGCCGGACCAAGGCCCGACTCACTTACCCTGCCTGTAACGGGGCACCCCGGTATAGCCTACTCTATTTTCAGCCCACAACTCCCAGGTGAATTCGCATGCCTTTACCCTCAGTCCGGCTCTCAATCGCCGACCGGACCTCCCTGTCGGGAGTACAACAAGCTACTTGTCCTGTTCCTCGTTTATCATATTATTGGGTTACCATCATCTTATACAAGAGGTAATATATAATGCAACCTGACACCTCAAAAAGGCGCCACAGATCGTCAGCTTGCGTCATCACTAACCCTTCACCCCTCTTTGTTAAAGCTAGGGCCCAACTAGGGCTATTATATCACACCAACCCTGGTAAGACAAAGGGCTCCCGATAAAAGCGGCTATTCCAGCTTTTACTTAGAATAATGCCGCATGCCACTGCGGCGTTGAGCGAGTCAACCCCGGCCCGGCAGGGGATGGCCACCATTTCATCGCAAAGGGAAGCCACCTCGGGACTTAATCCCCGGGCCTCGCTGCCGATAACCACCGCCAGCGAGCCCTTGAAATCGGCTTCATAAACCGAAACGGCGCCTCTTGCGGCGGCGCCGCACAAACGGTAGCCGCGGGCTTTCAACTCCCGCAGCTGGGAAATTTGGATCCCCTCCAGCAGAGGAACATAGAGGGTTCCCCCCATAGCACTGCGCACCACTTTCTGGTTAAATGGATCCACGCATCCGGCGGTCATTAAGACGGCATCAACTGCAAATGCCCAACATGTTCTGATTATTGTGCCGACATTGCCGGGATCGCTGAGCTGATCCAGAACCACCACCAGCCCGCCCGGTTTGGCCGCCTGATCAAGGGAGTAAGCGGGCTTCGTCATCACCGCTGCTATTCCCTGCGGGTTTTCGGTGTCGCAGATCAGTTTCATAATGCCTTCATCCACCGCATACCAGGAGAGGTTTGGATACTGCGCTGCAAAAGCCTGGTACTGCTCCCGGCGTTTCTTGGCCACCAGCAGACACACCGGCTGCTGCCCGCTGCTCAACGCTTCTTCCACCAGGTGCAGGCCCTCCAGAATATACCTCCCGGTCTGATCCCGGTATTTTTTGTGTTTCAGTCTGGAGATTTCTTTGATCAGGGGATTTTCTTTGGAATTTATTTCTTTCATGTCTTCCCCCCGGATAAATGCAAAATGCTAGGACCTCGATTTTTCTACGACGCCACGCCGGTGTGGCGAAAGGATGACAAAAGGGATGCTCCTTTATTGTCATCTTTTTGTCGCATAAAACACAGAGGCTGTTCCTTAGTCTAACCAATGGAACAGCCTCTTGATTCTTTATGTGTTATTTACCGATACTCTGCTTGGCCACTTCAGTCAAGCGGGTAAAGCCCTGCGGGTCGCTGATGGCCATCTCCGACAGGATCTTGCGGTTGATTTCCACCCCGGCCACCTTCAGGCCATGCACCAGACGGCTGTAGGAAAGACCGTTGTTGCGGGCTGCAGCGTTGATGCGGGCTATCCACAAGCGGCGGAAATCCCGCTTTTTCAAACGGCGGTGAATGTATGCATACTGGCCGGATTTCATGACCTGTTCATTGGCAACCCTGTACAGTTTGGATTTGCTGCCCCGGTATCCCTTAGCCAGCTTCAAAATCTTTTTATGTCGCTGATGTGAAGTCACACCACGTTTAACTCTCGGCATTTCTTACTACCTCCCGTATAGATTATTGAATCAGTTTGGCGATGCGGCTGGTCTCAGCTTTGCTGACCAGGCCGGCTTTACGCAGGCCGCGTTTTCTCTTGGGGCTCTTGTCCCCGAGCAAATGGCTGGCATAGGCTTTGGAGCGTTTTATCTTACCACTACCGGTTTTCTTGAATCGCTTGGCAGCTCCCCGGTGGGTTTTCATTTTCGGCATTTATGCTTCCTCCTTTTTGTCGATCTCAGCTTTAGGTACAAAAATGGTGGTCATATTTCTACCTTCCACTTTGGGGCTCTTTTCTACCGTGGATATATCCGCTAAATCCTCAGCAAGTTTGATACAGAGTCTCTCGCCTAGCTCCGGGTGGGTGATCTGCCGTCCCTTAAACATGATAGTCAGCTTGACCTTATCACCAGCCATCAAGAACTTCCTGGCGTTCTTGGCCTTGGTATGAAAATCATGATCCTCGATGTTAGGTCTCATCTTGACTTCTTTCACAGAAATAATCTTTTGCTTCTTGCGCGCTTCCTTGTCGCGCTTATTCTGTTCAAACTTGAATTTACCATAATCCATGAAACGGCACACCGGTGGTTTGGCCGACGGCGCTACCTCAACCAGATCCTGATTCTTCTGCAGCGACATCTCCAAGGCTTCACGGATGGGCACAATCCCAAGCTGTTCCCCAGTTTCACTGATGAGCCTAACCTCTTTGGCCCGGATTTCCTCGTTAACTCTCCAATCCTTACTGATAAGAAATTCACCTCCACAAAAATATAAGCGAGCACAAGGCTCGCTTCTTATACGCCCGGGTTTGCTGAACTCAAGGCTCCGGCAAACCATTACGATTCGTATAATACCTTACGAACCACAGTTGTAAGGTGAGAAGCAATGCTCCTGCTTGATACGCCAAGAATTATATCATAACCAGAAATGCCCTGCAAGGCTTTATCTGATAACTTTTTCCTCTATTTCTTGTTTAATGGCCTGTATAAATTCTTCAACTCCCTGGCTGCCCAGGTCGCCATCCTTACGGTGCCTTACTGAAACGCTTCCGGCTTCGATCTCTTTATCCCCCACCACCAGGAGGTAGGGGATCTTCTGCAGCTGGCCTTCACGGATCTTGTAGCCGGTTTTTTCACTGCGCAGGTCGGCCTCCGCCCTCAGTCCGGCCGCTTTGAGCCGGGACAGCACCTGTACGGCATAATCGTGATGCCGGTCAGTGATGGGCAAAATCCTGACCTGCACCGGACTCAGCCAGGCCGGGAAAGCCCCGGCAAAGTGCTCGGTGATAATGCCGATGAAGCGCTCGATGCTGCCGTAAATAACGCGGTGGATCATCACCGGGCGGTGCCTCTCGCCGTCCTCACCGATATAGGTGAGATCAAAGCGCTCCGGCATTTGGAAGTCCAGCTGAATGGTGCCGCACTGCCAGGTTCTGTCCAGCGAATCCCTGAGGTGGAAATCTATCTTGGGGCCGTAAAAGGCGCCGTCTCCAGGATTGATTTTGTAGCTCATGCCCTTTTCCTGCAGGGCTTGTTCCAGGGCGTTGGTAGCCACTTCCCAGACCTCGTCGGAACCCATAGACTTTTCGGGTTTGGTGGATAATTCCACATGGTAAGGGAAGCCAAACAGGCCGTAAAAGCGGTCGATCAGGTTTATGACCCCTTTGATCTCGTCTATTATCTGCTCGGGCAGCATGAAAATGTGGGCATCATCCTGAGTAAAGGCGCGCACCCTCATCAGGCCGTGCAGGACTCCGGAGAGTTCATGACGGTGCACCAAACCCATTTCGCCCATGCGCAAGGGCAGTTCCTTATAGCTGTGCAGACTCTGCTTATAAGCCAGGAGCCCGCCCGGGCAGTTCATGGGTTTGACTGCATAGTCCCCCTCATCGATCTTGGTGAAATACATATTTTCCTTATAATGATCCCAGTGCCCGGAGCGGTGCCACAGCTCTTCACTCAGAATTATCGGGGTGCGGATCTCCTGGTACCCGGCCAAAGCATGCTCCTGGCGCCAGAAATTCTCAAGCTCATTTCTTATAATCATCCCCTTGGGGAGAAACAGCGGGAAGCCAGGACCTTCATCGACTATGACAAACAGGCCCAACTCCCGTCCCAGTTTGCGGTGGTCGCGCTTTTTGGCCTCTTCCAGTTTGTACAGATAATCATCCAGCTGTGCTTTTTTGGGGAACGAGGTGGCGTATATGCGCTGCAGCATGGCATTAGCCTCACTGCCGCGCCAGTAAGCCCCGGCCAAACTCATCAGCTTGATGGCTTTGATCTTCCCGGTAGAAGGCACATGGGGGCCGGCGCAGAGATCCACAAACTCGCCCTGCTGGTAGAGGCTTATCAAAGCATCTTCCGGCAGATCCTCAATAAGCTCCACTTTGTAGTCTTCGCCCCTTTCTTTAAAAAAGCGGATGGCCTCCTCGCGGGGCATTTCTTTGCGGATAATGGGATAGTCCGCTTTGATGATATTGTTCATTTCCGCTTCAATGGCGGCAAAATCCTCGGGGGTAAAGGTATGAGTGCTGTCGAAATCATAATAAAAGCCCTTGTCGATGGCCGGGCCGATGGCCAGCTGTGTATCCGGCCACAGCCGTTTGACCGCCTGGGCCATGATATGTGAAGAGCTGTGCCGATAAACATCCTGACCGGATTGCTCTTCAAAGCCCAATAGCTCTAAAACCCCATCTTCATGCAGGGGCCGGTTCAAATCGGTAAGGCTGCCGTTGAAACGGGCTGCCAGCGATTCTTTGGCCAACTTCTTGCTAATACTTTCAGTTGCCTGCAAAAGGGTGGTTCCTTCTGGAAACTGCCGTTCACTACCGTCTTTTAATTTTACTGATACCATTTTTCAAATACCTCCTGCCTGCAATCTGTCAGCGTGGAAAAATTAAAAGGATGGCCACCTGAACTAAACCTAACAAGAAACCCAGGACGCCACCTAATATCTCGATAAACCTCAATTCGGTCTGGGATACCTGACGAATCATCACTTCCAGTTCATTGAGTTCAAAAGCGTTGATCTTATCCTCTACCATCTGCTTTACGCTGATCTCGGCGGTAATGGATGCGCGGCCGCTTTCGATCGCCTGGCGGATTATACGATCAGCTTCCTGGCGCACGATTTTCTCCAGGCTTTCCTCGATCAACCGGTACAACCTGTCCGGGGTGATGCGCAACAGGGTCGTACCCAGCCGCTTTTTTAGAGCCTGCACTACCTCGTCCAAAATGCGGTGGCGCAGTTCCGGGGTGTCAACACTGTCAAAGAAGTCATCCATGGACAAGAGCCGTTCTTCAACAATCTCCCCGATACTGCTGGCGATATCCCGGTGCCGCTTGGGGAGCACTCCCTGCATTTCAAAGAAAACCAGGTTGACCGGTTGCCTGGGCCAGAAAAGCATCTTGATGGCAAAAACATTGGTAATATATCCAATAAAGGCGCCGATCAAAGGGATAGTCAATAGCTGCAAGACTCATAGGCCACCTTACTGTTTTAAACAAATATAGCAGATTTCCCGGGCAGTCGCAATAAAGAGGGATTGGGGGCGGGCCGGTAAGTTTGAGGCCGGGGGCTTAAGTGGTTAAGGATTGCGCAGGCCGGCTTCATGGCCCTGCAACTGTCCGCAGCGTTCGCACCCCTGGCAGGTGACGATGCGGTCTTGAAATACATTGCGGATCATAGTCACAGATTCCTTGGGGGGCAGCGGACTGCTCTCATGAATGACTATGCGCCGGGGGGCAACGGTTACTAAAATACTGACCAGGACATCATCGAGGTCGATTTCCTCTGACAGCATATCCTCGAGGTAGTAGTTGATATAGTTTTCATCGATTTTGGTTCCGGCGCTGTCCCACAGGTAGAATACGCCATTATTGCTCATCATAAGGTTTACCTCCTGTACCTTGGGGGGCTGAGTTTCCACGAAATAGCGCAGGAGGTTCACGAAGTCATTATATTCCTTCTCATTGCGCAGTTCCTCGATGGCGACTTCTACGGCGAATTTTATTTCAGTCAGGTAATCCTGCATCCAAAAAGTGATAAAGCCTTCCACCACCAGTTGGGGCGCGTCCTCGATATAGCCCATAATCCGGTTGGCGATGCGGCTCTTGCGGCCGAAATTCATGAGCAGGTTCAAGCTCTCGCTGGAGTGACAACATTTGATGAATTCCTCGGCTTTGCCCAAAAGACGGTTTTTATCATCAGGAGACAACGAACGACAGGTGCGCTGTATTTCACGCCATAACAAACGTGATTCCCAGGCGGTAACGATATGCTCAGCAATGGCTTCAGCCAGCTGGTGCTTACAGATGTAGACGATATCGCCGGTGTGAAAAACGTCCTCATCCCGGCCGCTCTCATGCAGTCTGAAGATCATACTGTCCATGTCTGCGTCCAGATGTTCGGAAATGATCTCTACCTGGTAACCTCGCTGTTTTATCCACTCCAGCCGCTCGTTGATCAATTCCCCCAGGCGGTTATTTGCCCGTATGGTAATAACCTGCAATTCGTAAACCATAAATGGCCTCCTACTTAAAAGTTAGTCTATTTATATGTTTGCCAAAATTTCATTATTCAGTAGCAGGTCCGATGTTTCATAGTGTTAATGCTGGATATGACTGTATATAAAGGGGTTTTTTATGAATGATTGGTTGGCGCTAAGGCCGAATGAGATGTGCCGGCGGATTTGAGAAGCAGCAGAAAGACAAGAAAAACACCGGTTTGCTGGTTGCACCGGTGCCTAATGTAAAAGACCCACACATTAAACGTCGCTGATCACTGCCCGGGTGATGTTGTTGAGGTCTCCCCACAGGTTAACCCGAGGTTTTTCATAAACAGGTTTCATGTTCATCAACCTCCCATATTAAAGAGTTGCACCTATGTGATCCCAGTCACTCGCAAACAATCTCCCGGGGGTTGCGCGGGAAGTCTTTATCGATTACCTTCCTATACCTTCCTAAATAGGAGCAGACGGAGAAACCCCAGCGGTTTTTTCCTGCAGATTGCCGTGAACGATTACCTGCGGTTTTTCATAGTTGAGCTTCATCAAATAACCTCCCCAATATTTATTACCCAAATAACGCCTCAAAAAGTTTCCTGTAAAAGAAAATTCCAGATGTTTTACTTATATAATAATTATTCTACCCCAAACCAGATGGATCAGCGGTATTTTTCTGCAAGCTGTCGTGAACGATCACATGCGGTTTTTCATAGGCAAGCTTCAATTCTCTCCCCCCCATCATCCAATTATTACTATTATAGATTATAGCAAAATGTCCGGTCCTGCAAAGCATAAATTACATCTCCCCCGCCGCAAACCATATGGAATTAAGCACGCAAAGTCGCTATCAAGCGGTTGCGATTGATCAATAGATCTAAAGCATCAACCACATTGTTGACCAAAATATCCGCTCGGCGTATAGCTTCCGCCGCACAGCCTTCGTTGTTTATCACTGCTATGCCCAGAGCGGCGTCTTGCAGCATGTAAATATCATTGTACCCATTGCCGATAGCTGCCGTATTTCCCCTCCCCAATTTGTACAGGTAATCCTTCTTGTCCAGGCCTCCTTGAGTGGAATCAACCCGCTTAAATCGGGTTCTTAATTCAGATGCCACAGCAACCCCTCTGCCAAAGGTGTCTGCCGTTAGAAGGTGAATACTCAGTAAATCTTTTAGCAGTTCGACGCGCTCTTTAACGCCTGGTATTAATATTCCATCCACGGTTAACGTCCCATTAACATCTAATAAGAGGTGAGTGAGTTTCAATAAACCCCTACCGGGGATGTCCACTTCCAGCAAATTTCTCCCTCCTCGAATAGCCAGGTGATTTATTTAATTTCAAACATCGCCCTTCCCGCATATTGTGCGGCATTGCCCAGCTGCTCCTCAATACGAAGCAGCCGGTTATATTTTGCCACACGATCAGACCTGGCCGGTGAACCTGTTTTAATCATGCCCGCATTAACAGCAACGGCTAAATCAGCAATAAACGAGTCTTCTGTTTCGCCTGATCTATGGGAAATCAGAGTCCGGTAACCAACTTTCTTAGCCATTTCAATAGTTCGATATCATCCGATGCAGGTTTTTTTCTACTTCCATATTTATTTGCTTTTTAAAATACCTTAAAAACAACGGCCTGAACATAAACATAGGAAACAAGAACCATAGCATATCCAAATGCATGTCAAAGGACCTGCTAATGGATACATCGGGCTTCGCAATGGCCCTCTGACTAATTTCCCACTGTTCAGATCTGATAGCGGCACCCAATACCCTTTCCAAATTTGCGGTCAATCTTTCGCGAAAAGATTTCAAATAAAAGGTAAAATGTTTTCTGACGGCGGCGATCAATTCATAACTTTTCTCTTCGTTAAGTAATATTTCTTTAAGTTCCATGATTAATGAGTTTTTCATCCAGGTTTCATATTGTCTGGCGACTTGAAAAAGATTGCCCTCCCAATGGGCAGACGCAGAATCATATCGTTCAGTTAAATTTGTTACTATGGAAACGCGATAGCTGTCCAGATATTGGCGCATGCTCTCCCGTGTCTTTTCTTTATAGCTCTGCGTAATCAAGAGCAATTCCTGACGGACAAATGCGCTATTAAGGTGTTCGTCCAAGATAATGTCTTTCAAGCGTTGTCTTTCCGATTCCATTTTTAGTGATGCGGTGTAAGCGATATCCAAATACGATATATAACTTTGTGCCAGCGATGAAGTCTTGTGCTTCAGTATCTTGACAAACACTTCATCACGACTTGCAGCCATAGGCAATAAGGCCTTTTCCATAATAGTGCGGTTAAAAACCCCAGTGTTCTGCAGTATCGAATAGTGCATAATAGGAAACCCGCGGCCGAGTTCCTGTTGGAGGATTGCAGATGTAAAACTTTCAATTTCCCTCAATTTTGCTTCGCTATATAAATCTGTCTTGGTCATTATCAGATGTATTTCAGGCGTATACAGGAAGATTTCTTTAAGCAATTCTAATTCATTTTCTGAAACAGGCCTTTCAGCGCTTATCAGTATAAATGCCCCTCCTGTTTCGGGGAACCATGCGGCGGTAGTCTCTGTATTGTGTCTCCAAATACTCCCCGTTCCTGGTGTATCGACCAACCGGATTTTTTTCATGTTTACCATAGCAGGCGTCTCAACATCCACTAAAATAACATTCTTCTGATTTTTGGGGTTTTCCGATTCCGATACATATAATGCCACTTCTGACAGTTCAATGGTTCGATGGCTTCCACCGCTAAATGTCACAGTAGCTTTGGGACTGCTGCCATAATGTATCCGCGTAATGACTGAGGTAACCGGGAGATCACCCGTAGGGAGTATGTTTTGCTGCAGAAGGCCGTTAAGAAAAGAGCTCTTCCCTACTTTAAACTGACCCAAAACAGCCACATCTAAATAGGTATTCTCCTGGGCAAATTTTCTGATGCTTCCTATTGGGCTCATTAATGAGTTCAAGCCCAACTCTTCAGCGCCGGTTTGAATCTCATTAAAAATATTGTGCAGTTCGCGGTTATACTTCGTTTTTGTTGGTACTTTTATCCCCGCATCCATAGTACTACTCCTTTTTTGGCCCTTTTACCAGTAATTGGCGCAGCGCCAGGACTTTTTAAGAAAATAAAAGGCGCCTGCCCGAAGACAGGAGCCATTAGCTGTCGCATTTTTGGCATTACGCCTGGTGAGCTCCATCACCTATATTTGTATTAGTTAATATTTATCTTACCATCGGGATTTTATTCAAACAACCATTATAATTTAAAATCCAAAATATTATCAGCAGCCGGGAAGAAGCATTGATGAAGCTTTTTTATCCTTTTAATTGGGCAAATTCCATCTCTGTCATCAATGGCAGCAGCTGCCGAAAATCAAGGTTTGTCCCCAAAACTGTCCCCAGAGCCAAATAGCCCCCGCAAAACAAAATAAAAAATCCCGAAATTTTTTTCGGGAGTGCTTTTATTGCGGTCTGCAGTGAGAGTATATATTTTCCGGGGGGGCGGGTTGAAAAGGGGGAGTCGTTTTAGAGGTTTTGCAGATATCTATACATATCTTCGATTGACTGAAATTTCAATTGTTCTTTTGCAATCCTACAGGCCAGTCCTGGTCCCAATGTCCCTTTGTGGTCGGGGTGTATAGTGGCTGCGCGTTTAATGCCGTCGCCCCCCACGCCTTTCCATATATTGGTCTTTCCTTGTCTTTCCATACCTAAGCCAGTGCAGATTTTCTGAATATCTTTCCAGGTGAAGGAATATCCCATTATTCGATATGTTCTCCTAAGCCTAGCATATTAACTAGATCGCTACGATTACTGCATCTTAAAACCCTCCGCAGATACCAGTAATGGCTGTTACTTGGATTGTTCTTGCTTAGGAAGAAGGGAAGGTCGTCAAAATATACTAAAGCATACTCCTGGATATTATCTAAAAAATTTTCAGCTGCTTCTCTCTGGGTTCTGCCAATACCAAATGTATTTGTTTCCTTATTCCAAAGTGAATACGAGTCCCCTCCTTGTCCCGGAGTGTCAACCCATTCAAAAGAAAATGTCTTTTCCTCACACAGGGAGTCAATCAAGAAGGTGGCAATCATGGAAACTGGCTGGTCATCCCTGCGTTTAGCATCCTCTAATAGAATCTCCTTCCCTTGTGCCGCCTCATGCCGTAAACTGCTTAATTTATTTCTAGCATCACTGATTGTATATACTGGCATTTTTATTCCTCCCAAGTTTATATGCCTCCATTCTATCATATATATGGCTATAATAGCCATATGCAAC
>NZ_DIPG01000097.1:41815-49313 GCF_002426325.1 Syntrophomonas sp. UBA5494
CCGGGGCTTTAAAACCCCGGTATTGCTTGTCTTTTATGGTGGGCCGTATAAGATTCGAACTTATGGCTTCTTCCGCGTCAAGGAAGCACTCTCCCACTGAGTTAACGGCCCATAATTTATGCTTTTAAATTATATAACTATTGCCGGCCAAAATCAAGAGGCCAAGCGCATCTCGCAGTGAAAGCGGAATGCGATTGCAGCCTGGGGACAATTATCAACACAGGTACCGCAGAGGATGCATTCAGGGCTTTCCATATCCTCGCTCTGCACCATCTGATTAGCCTCAAGACTCATGGTGCAACTCCGGGTACAGGTCATGCAGTTTATGCACCTGCTTTTATCGGCCTGCAGCCGTAAAGTGGGACAATTGGGGACGGCCTTTTTTTGTCACCCCGGCCTCCCCACTTTTTTCTAAAGCAGCAAAGCCTGTTCAGCTGCTATGGGAAACTTGATATAAAAAGTGGTTCCTGTCGACCCGGTCGTAACATCGATCCTGGCTTTATGACGCGCAGCGATGCTGTAGCACACCGCCAGGCCCAGTCCGGTGCCTTTATCCTTGGTGGTGAGGAACGGAGTCCCGAGCTTATCCATGATATCTTGATCCAGGCCGTGGCCCTGGTCTTTTATGTAGAGCACTATGTCATCATCCTCCGAAGTGGTGCCGATAGTCAGCGTTCCCTTGGAATCCATAGCCTCCAGCCCGTTATGGACCATGTTTAAGATTAACTGGCGGATCTCATTCTCATCCACCAGACACGGGGGAGGTTCGGTTAACTCCAGCTTCAGATTCATATCCCTTTTGGTGACCGTAGGCTGAATCATGGGGCACAGCGAATTGACGATTTCGTCGAGGCACCTGGGTAGCAGGCTGATTTTCTTGTTTTTAGCCATCCCCAGATACTCGGTGATGATCTCATTGGCGCGGTCCAGTTCTTCGATCATCAGATCAAAAAAGGCCTGGTCTTCAGAATACTCCTCCTTTTCACCCAGCATTTGTAGAAAGCCCCGCACCGCAGTCATAGGATTTCTGATTTCGTGGCCGATGCTGGCCGCCATTTCTCCAATCAGGTTTAGACGGTCAAGCCGGGCTATTTCCGCCTCCATCAACTTCTCCCTGGTCAGATCTCTCATCAGGGCAACCCGGCAAAGTTCCCCGTTAAGGTTCATAATAACGATTGAAGCAGAAACGGTAACTATATTCCCGGATTTGGTGCTGAGCCTATACTCAACATTATGGATTTCCCCTTTGGTCTTTAGTTCAATCAAAGCTGAGTCGAGCAGGCTCTGATTCTCATCATAAAGATTCAGCTTTTCAGGCGTCTTGCCTATAACTTCTTCCCGGCTATAGCCGGTGAGGCTCAGGAATCTCTGGTTTACATCGATAAACATGTTGTCTTTCAGGCGCAGAATAGCGATTAGATCAGGATTGTTGTCAAATATCTTATAAAATCTCTCCTCGGAGTTGCGCAGCTCATCCTGGGCCAGCTTGCGCTTGGTAATATCATGCAGGTATATGGTAAGCCCCGAGGGCGACGGGTAAGCGCGAGCCTCTACCCACAGGTCCGAATGATCAGCTTGAGTTACAAAAAACACCGGTACATTGTATAGCATTGCCCACTGGTATTGGTAGTAGATCTCAGATCCAATAGAATCGGGGAACACCTCCCAGAATATTCTGCCGATCACCTCCTGGCGGGTTACGTTAAACAGATGTTCAGCGGCACCGTTCCAATAAGTTACCCGCCAATCCCGGTCCAGCGTAAAGAAGGCGTCGGTAATACTCTCCAAGGTTTTAGCGAAAGCCTGATTAGATTCCTCAAGTTCCCGGGTGCGCTCCTGCACTAGCAGCTCTAGTCTTTGTTCATTCTTCCTGAGCTGCTGGTTGGCCAGCAGGCGGCCGATGGCTATGGAAATGTGGCCGGCCACTGTCGTCATCAGGCTGAGTTCCTCTGGAGTGAAAGATTCCCGGGTACGGGTTCCAAAAGATATGGTTCCGATTACCTCTTGCTCTATGATCAAGGGATTGCATGCATAAGCCTTTACGCCTAAGGCTCTTATCAACTCGGTTCTGGGATCGATGACGGCATCAATATTCTCAATCACGATACAACTGCCATCCCGGGCTACGGATCCACAGATGCCGGCCCCATAATCGAGCCACTCTATTTTAAAGGCCTCCTCCCGGGGTATTCCCGCCCAAGCGTTCAGGTGCAGGCAGCCCAGTTCTCGGTCGGCCAGGTAGTTCAGAAAGACCTCGCACTGCAGATAATCCATGGTTTCCCGGCAAAGGTCATCTATGATCCCCTGAGGATCGTCATTGGTCAGCAGTCGGCACGCCACGGTGGAAAGCAGTCTCTCCCTCCGGTTGACCTTGAGCAGTTCAGCTTCAGCCTGTTTGCGCTGGGTTATATCTTGATTGGTGCCTCTCAAACCGATTATTTTACCATGCTTATCCCGCAGAACCTCTGCGCGTATGGTGACCCAGATGGGAGAGCCATCGGCACGCAGGGCTTTGGTATCCATTTCGAACCCTGCTCCGGTTCGGAGAGTCTCCTCGATTGCCTGATTGATACTGTTCCAGCTATCCGACGGTAAAAGAGCCCCCTTCGCCAAATGGAAGGGAGGCAGCGGCTGAGTGGGTTCGTAACCGAAGATGCGGTGCAACTCTTCAGATAAATGGTTTTCATCCCTGTCAATGGCCGGGATCCAGTACCAGTTGCCGATGTGGCCTATACGCTGTGCTTCGCTGAGTTCCAATTCTTTGCGGCGCAGTTCCGCCAGCAGAGCCAGATGCTCCCGCTCTGGTTCGCTTTTGAGGTTTGAAATGGTAACAAGCAGCTTTTCTGCGCTAAGCGAAAATACCCGTACGTTTGACCAACCATCTGCGGCGAAATTACGCGCCACTGCCTGAAAGGTCTTATGAGGTCCGCCAACCCCCCCGTACTCCTCAAGCCATAGGGGATCAAAATATGGCAATACTTCTGCAACCCTTCGTCCGATAACCTCATCTTGGCCAAGCCCTGATTGTTCTTCAAAAGGAGCGTTTACTCTGAGGATGATATAGCCGACGACATAATCTTTATCATTATTATTAAAAACCCTTTGGGCCAGGATCATGGGTTCAGAGGATCCATTCCACATCAGATCAAATAAGGAACTCTTCTCTTCAATTGTCAGCCAGTCAGTTTCCATATCGAGATCCTCACCAAGCACATATACTTAAGGAATTACAATTTGGATAAATATTTCCTGTTTAATAATAATTATTATCTCCAAACTACAGAGGCTTGTCACCGCCTACTTTTACAGATTATCTCATTATGTCACCCAGGGCCAGTTACAGGATTAGAATCCATAAGTATCCTGCCTTACATGATTGCACTAATTGTAGCATATCGTGGATTCTTATAGGACTAAGGCGAATAATTAAGAACAATAACACTAAGTCAAGGACAATGGTTGTAGTTGTTGATCATCATAGTCTTGAAGGCGGGAATATAGAAAAGATTTGTGAGTATTGCGAGAAGAACCAGGAGAAGCTGAGCAGTAAAGCCAGGGGGAGGCATAGGCTGAAAAGATTGGGATTCCGGGAACCCAGGTAGAAAGCAGGGATCGAAACGGGGACGTAAAAAAGCCAGGAACCGCAGAGTCCCGGCATATTATTACTATCGACCCGGTATGAGTTTTCATCTTGGGACAAGGCGAAGCGCAGGACATTAAGCGGTTTCTCCGTTAATAAAGCATATATCTTGCGATTTAAACATAAACCCGCCTGTCTTCAAGCTGTGTTCTATTAAAGGAAAGGAGGTTTCACGCCCCTGTTCCTCCCCAGACAACTTCCACTATCCAGCCCGCTACCCAGGCGTTTTGCCCTGCCCGGTTAACCTGATACCAGCCGTCCAGCTGTTTTATCACTGACATTTGCTCCCCTTTGCCAGCCTTGCCGACCACCTCGTAAAAAGTTCCCGGCCCACTGCGCAGATTGACCTGAGGGGAAGTGACCACCACCCCCACGGCTTTTAGCCCGTCAGCAGGAGGAATGAAAACGTATACTGTAGAACTATCGGGATCCCAGGAAGCAGTGCCGCCCAGAGCCTCGATCACAAAACGCAGCGGGGCCATGGTAGTCTGACGGTATTTGCGGATGGGTACATCGGTTCTCCATATCGAACCATTTACCGTAGGTTCAAAGGAGTCAACCGGCAGGACGATCTTCTTAGCCCCCCAGTCTACCGTAGCGGTCTGCCGGGCATTATTCCAGCCCACCGTGGCCCCAACCGCATCAAATACCTCGCGCAAGGGCACCATAATGCGATTGTTTTCTATGCAGGGGGCAACCGTAAACGACATGGGCTGGTTGTTCAGCACTATTTTAAGGTTGGGCGAAGGCTCAGCTTTTAACGCCGGGGTGGAGGCTTGAGAGGTGGAGGCCGCGGCAGACTGGCCTGCAATCATATCCTGGCGGATGTAGGCCCCCTTGCCGTCGGAGGTTTTGGCTATGTACCAATCGCCTTCTTTACCCACCAGGGTCAGTAAATCACCTAAACGAACCTGCCCGATAATATCATAATCAGCCCCGGGGCCGGAGCGCAGGTTAGCCGCTTCAACCCCTACTTTCAGCATTTGCGGCGGCGCCACCTCAAGCAGCGATGAGTGCACCCATCCGGTCAGCGTCCCGAATTTTACCTGGCGCCATTCACCGCTGCTGCCGGTCACTTCCACCCTGGTATCTTTATAAAGGGATCCCGCCACTAAATAGTGCGTTCCCGGGCCGGAGCGCAAATTGACCACACTGCCAACCACCGTTGCGCTTGCAGCCTGAGCCTGATTGGTCATCGACCCCAGCAAAAAACCAATATAAATCAGAATACTTATAAACAACAAAAAAGCTAAGGACTTTAACTTGCCTTTGACATATTTAATGGCTCCCACGCTAAAACCTCCCCGATAAAAGTACCCTTATATTAATACGAACCGCGGGTATAAAATTTGGGGTAAGGTATCGACCCAATTCGCATCTCAATGCTTATATAGCCTTCTCCCGGGGCGGCCTCAGCAGCACTTGAATAACCCGGTACCACAATTTCAAAAGGCGCCCTGTCAGTCAGCGCTGTTTGCTTCACCGGCTGGGAAGAGCTTTTTGCTCAGTTCAAAGGTTTGTTGATCGTAGAGCAGCAGATAAACCTGAATATCATATTTTAGCAGGAATTCGCTGATGGCAGCGACGGCGATTTGCAGAGCCTGCTCTATAGGGTATCCATAGATACCGGAGGAGATCAAAGGAAAGGCGATGGATCGGCAGTCATTTTGCATGGCCAACCACAGAGAGTTGGTATAGCAATTATGCAGCAGACGGGCCTCATCAGAATTTCCGCCTCTCCAGATAGGGCCGGCGGTGTGAATGATGTGCCGGGCCGGAAGGTCATAGCCTCCGGTGACAACCGCCTCACCGACGCCGCACCTGCCGATGCGGTCGCATTCAGCCTGCAGCTTGTCGGCCCCTGCGGCGGCAAAAATGGCGCCGCATACCCCGCCGCCCCTTTGCAGAGCCGTATTGGCAGCATTGACGACCGCATCAACCGGCATTGTGATTATATCGCCGTGGATGATATGCAGCGGCATGGTGAAATCTCCTTTCTGCCAGATAACATTTGCCTGTATCAACATTGTTCTCAATAGGCTTTCCATAAAAAGCCTTACAGTTCCTGCTCTAAACCTTCTTACGGCCGACCAGTCCCCTATTTTATCATAAGTCTCCAGTCAGATCAGCATGGCGTTTCCCCGGCTTTCACCAGGTTTGCTATTTATTGAAGATATGTAATCACCAGGATTATACACCCCATTTTATCGGCCGGTCCTGCATTTTAAACCGCCCAGCCAAGATCAATTGCCGGAGCCATTGCAATAATTCTTTTAGAGGATTATATTGTTTAAACGGGAACTATGAAAAGAGAAAAGAAACGGAGGGGAAGTTATGGCTAAGGAGCTAATCGGTACCATTAAAACGCCGGACGTGGAGGACAGAACCGAGGTGTGGGCGGAAGAACAGGCAGATTACTGGCGTATCTTTCTGCTGGATCCGGAGGAAAATCGCCGGGATACGGAACACTGCGCCAAATCAGCGGTTGAGGCTCTGGTTTTGGCCTGCAATATCTGGGGCACTGAAGAATGGGATCTGAAGCTGGCTGATGAGGGTTAAGAGCAGCAATTGATCATGATGCCGAATAAAAACAGTTGATACCGGGGTCAAGCTCCGGTATCTTTATGCGGCAGGACCAGTGTAAAGGTCGCTCACGTTTTATCCCAGCAGAAATGTAATAAACATGCTCCGGTCCGGTGACATCACGTTTTACGCCTGCTCCACCACGCCAGGCTGGTGGAAACGGGCGTACTCTCAGGCCGTCATCACTTCCATCAAGCGCGCCTCTCTAAATCCCGTCCGCGGGATTTTGCCCATCATGATTACCGCGGCCTGCAGTTCTGCCGCTTTTCTTGCTGCGGTATAGCCGGCTGAGGGTGTGCGGTGAAACCCCCAGGCAAAACAACAGTTTCAACAGCTGTACTAAAAAAACGGTTTTCCAGGGGCCATTTTGCTCATAGCGCCTTGAACTCGCTTCGACTTTGGCGGATAGTATTGCCGGCCGGATCAACTTTCTGGCCCGGCGCGAAAACCCGGCATCTTCGAATAGAGGCCATTCCGGGAAACCTCCGATTTGTTGGAATAAGGCCTGCGAGCAATAGATGGCCTGGTCGCCGTAACAACTGTGTAATAACCGGGCACGCAGGTTGGAGCATTTACCCAACATGGTATAGAAATGACCCGGATGAGTAAACGCTATGATGGCACAGCCCCACCCTGGCTTATAGGGATCAATCTGCAGCAGTTCCTCAATCAGCCCGGGTCCGGGCTTGCTGTCCGCATGCAAAAACAACAGCAGCGGCGCCGCAGCCAGGGCTGCTCCCCGGTTTAATTGAGCTCCGCGGTTGGCAGCACCGATTGTGGCGGTTGCCCCCATCATCCGGGCTAAATTCACGGTTTCATCGCCACTCCCGCCGTCACTTACGATAATTTCCACTTCGGAGTACTCCAGAAGCTTGTTCAGCAATCCCCGCAGTGGAACGGCTTCGTTAAGGGTTGGTATTATTACCGACAACCCGGGCTGACGGATCATCATCAAGCTCCTTCCACTGCTCGATCAAAAGCACCGCGGCTTTGCCGGTTAATTCCTGACAAGCCCGCGAACCGACTCTATCGATTATGGACCTCTTCTTCTTGATAACCCGGCAGCAGGTGGAGCCGAAGTTCTGTTTGAAGATATCGTGCAGCGACAAAGCTAATTTATCCTGGCGGGGGTGAACCTGATAGCGGCTGCGCAAGCCCGAGGCCATTATCATGCCTGATAAGGCCCCGCAGGTACAGCCGGCCTGCATGCCCTCTCCGAATAAGCTGGCCGCTGACAGGAGGTCTTCAGGAACCGGCAGGCCCCACTCCTGGCAG
>NZ_DIPG01000059.1:0-2403 GCF_002426325.1 Syntrophomonas sp. UBA5494
AGTGCGTTGATAAGCGAGGATTTTCCGGCATTGCGCCGGCCAAAAATTCCGATAGTGAACCGGCTGGCCATCGGTGTCGCGTTCATATTTTCCATTGTGACTACTCCTTTGCTCCCCCGGGCGACGTTAGCCGTTCCGGCCTTAAAATTTTATCCAAATCCTTTTCCCCCATGAATCGTTGTTCCGTAATAAGCCTCGTCCGCTATCGGAATTTCGCCCAGCATATCGTGTTCTATCCGCATGAGGGAGCTCCCCTCCTCTGCAGATCCGCATGGTCCCCGCGGGAAAAATCGGGTATAAAGCCCGCCGACGCGATGCGGCCCGAAAGGCAATACAGGCATTCCGCAGCCTCCTCGCCGGTACAGATTTTATCATCGTACAGGGCATAGTCCCTGCGGTGTGCGACGGGGGAGAGATTGGGCATCACAACGTTGGCGCCGGCTTTTAAACCCTTTTCGCGCCCCAGGGGATCGACGGTACCGAGGGCCGTCGTGGCCGGCAGCAAGGCTTTGGGCAGCATGATCCGGAGCAGCGACAGCAATATCAGGGTGCGTTCGGAGGACGGCGTGGGGCAGCCGCGGAACCTGGTGTCCTTTTGCGGGATAAAGGGGCCGATGCCGATCATATGGGGCTCCAGCTCCCTGAGAAACAAAAAGTCCTCCGCCAGTGTGTCGTAGCTCTGGAAGGGAGACTGCACCATGAATCCGGCCCCGGCCTGATAACCGATTTCCTTTAAATCATACAGGCATCTTTTCCGGTTTTTCAGGCTGAGCCCCGGAGGGTGCAGCTTCCGGTAATGCTCTTCTTCCGCCGTCTCGTGGCGCAGAAGGTAACGGTCGGCGCCTGCGTCGAACAGCCGCTGGTAGGAATCGAAGCTTCGCTCCCCGATGGAGAGGGTTACCGCGCAGTCGGGGAAGCGCTCCTTGATTCCGGATACGATACCGCACAGCCGGGCGTCAGTGAAGTACATGTCCTCGCCGCTCTGCAGCACGAAGGTACGAAAGCCCAGCTCATGGCCCATCCGGCAGCAATCGAGGATCTCCGCCTCCGTCAGGCGGTAGCGCTTGGCGTTGGCATTGCTTTTGCGCAGGCCGCAATAGTAGCAGTCGTTTTTGCAGTAGCTGGAAAATTCGATCAGGCCCCGGAAATACACCTTTTTCTCGTAATGCTTTTCACGCAGCTCCCCGGCGAAAAGGCGCAAAGCCGATTGTTCCTCCGCCGTGGCATCCTCGCAGAAGTGCTTGATTACGCCGGCAAGCTCCTTTTTACCGGCAGTATTCATCCAATTTGAAAAAACTTGGGCGTCCTTGGGTAAATCCATCACAACGCTCCTATAAGCGCAGGTCGCGCTCGCCATTTTCAATCCGTTCCAGAGTTCCTAGGATAGTGCCGTAAACAGGATCACCCTGAAACTGTTCGACATGCTGCCTGAGGATCTTTTCGCCCTTGGTCCGGGTCTCATCCGACGCGTAATCGAGCAGGTATTCTTTAAGCGTAAAGATGGCGTTGGGGATACAAAAATTGTGCACAAACCGGGACTTGGCGACCTTCATGAAATGCTCGCCGGTACGGCCCGCCCGGTAGCACGCCGTACAGAAGGAGGGAATACACTGCATGTCGCAAATTTGCTTTACCACGCCGTCCAAAGAGCGGTCGTCGCCGATGGAGAACTGCTCCTGTTCCGGCATGGCGTTGGCGCTTTTGGATTTCGCATAGGCCCCCACGCCGATGCGGGTACCGGCGTCAATCTGCGATACCCCGAAGGGGATCACCTGCCGCCTCACCGCTTCAGGTTCCCGCGCGGTGCAGATCATGCCTGTGTACGGTACGGAAAGACGCAGAACGGCCACCAGCTTTTTAAAATCCCGGTCGCTCACCGCATACTCCGGATGCTCGGAATAGGGCGTGCCGATGGCGGGCGTGATGCGGGGGAAGGAGATGGTATGCGGCCCCACGCCGTTGAAGGTTTCCTCCAGATGGATGGTGTGGTATAAAAGGCCCATCACCTCAAAGCGCCAGTCATACAGCCCGAACAAAACGCCGATGCCGTTGTCGTCGACGCCCGCCTGCTGCGCCCTGTCCATGCAGTACAACCGCCAGCGGTAATGGCCCTTGATCGTCCCCTGCGCATGCACCCTGCGGTATGTGTCGTGGTGATAGGTCTCCTGGAAAACCTGGAAGGTTCCGATTCCGACCTCCTTGAGCTTTTTCAGCTCTTCCACCGTGAGCGGCGCACAGTTGATGTTGGCGCGCCGGATCTCGCCGTGTTCGGTCTTTACGCTGTACACCTTTTTCACCGTCTCGCACATAAAATCAATATTGGTCTTGGGGGATTCGCCGTAGACGAGCACGGTGCGTTTTTGGCCCTCCTCGATCATGATCCGGACTTCCTGCTCAATCTCG
>NZ_DIPG01000059.1:2671-13067 GCF_002426325.1 Syntrophomonas sp. UBA5494
GTGCCCTCATCCTGGTTCTGGAGCAGAATCGCGGTTTCTTCCGGCTCAAGCCGCACGCATTCTTCGGCTTTTTTCAACACCAGCCGAACATCCGCTTGGGACGGGTTGTGCCATTTATTCAGTTGCGACCAGATTTTATCGTCGTCGATAAAATCATGGTCGAGCCGGTCGTACGCCTCAAATTCCTTTTGGTATTTTTTAAGAAAATTCATGGTGTGAGTTTCCCTCCCACTATTGATTTGTTTTAGCGATCATCGACTTCACTGTGGCGCCGGAAATCCTGCCCAGCTTGCCGGTCAGGGCGCTGATCTCGTCGTTGCTGCCGTCCACGATCAGCGATATGACCGACACGCCCCGCTCCCGGTAGGGAAGCCCCATCCTTCCCACGATCAGGCTGGAATATTCGTGCAGAACCGCGTTGACCCGTTCCACGCAGGCAAGGTCCTCCACCACAATGCCGACGATTCCAATTCTTTTGCTCAAAGCTCCACGCCCCCTTTTGAAAATCAAAAACTCCCCTTCCGAACGCACGGAGAGGGAGCATAACGGCAAAAAAATAACCCACACATGCCGGATGCGCGCCTTCCCGCTCGGAAGCACCTTGCGGTCGGGTAAAAATACGGACCCTGTATCTCCGGACACATCCGTGCGCGAAGATACATTGACTTCAATTTAGTTTCAGTTTATCACGTGGTTTTCTGTTGTCAAGAACGCTGGGGAAGCTCGGTTCAAAAGGAACTATCTGTTTTTCTTATCCAACGACAAATACAGTTCCTCGATTGCTGTGCACACGGATCAGGAAGCATGTCAAGCATTTCTATAATCTGTTTTGTTACCGGTGACATATATTTATCTCCTCGTTTTGCATATTAACCCTTACCCCGTTCCCCCTTTCCCTCCAGCCGCTTCTGCGCCTGTTTGATAGCCTCTAAATAATCTCGCTCGGCAGACGATAACTCATCTTTTGTCTTTTGGCGATATTTTTCATATTCCTGCTCGGCCTTATCAAGCGCCGCTTTATGACTGACGGTTCCGGCATTCTGCAAAACACCCTGCCCATAGCGTTCTGCGAAGGAATCCAGTTCAGCAACCCAATCTTTCATGTACATGGGAGTATGCTGCATGGCACGCAACTCCGCCAGGTCGAAGAACGCAGAGACCATCCTGTTCAGTTTGGCCAACTCTGTTTCATTCAGGTAGTTTTTGGCGATGCCGATCTCACTTTTTTGCGGTTTCTCACCGGCAAATGTGGTTAGACCCATAAACGGAAGCTCGGCGTTGGCGCGTTGCGCTATAATTTTCGCGCAAAACTGCCAACGCCCATCTGCGAAATTGGGTGCCGCGAAGGGATTTCACACGGTAGCCCACGGAGATAATAACGTCAAGGCTGTAGAATGCCGTTTTATAATTTTTCCCATCTGCGGCAGTTGTCAAGTATTCCTTGACAACTGAATTCCGGTCTAATTCGCCTTCTTTGAACGCGTTATTTATGTGCAAGCTGACGTTTTGCTTTGTCGTTTGAAAAAGCTCCGCCATTCGCGCCTGCGACAACCAGACCGTTTCATCCTCCATGCGCACATCAATTTTCGTTGTGCCGTCTTCGGATTGATAGATGATGATTTCCGAAGCGTTAGATTCCAAAGCGGATCACCCCTCCGTCACTTTAAACTCCACTTCCGTTAGAGTACCGTCCTCTTTATGTAAAACATTTCGCATCTTTTCCGGCAATTGCATGATATCAATGGCCGTTGAATTCAACTCTTCAATATTAGCTGAACCGCCCAGGGGTTGCAGAGCCTCCAAAGTAGGTAGCAGCATCTGATGATATTGAATAACGTTTGATGTGTCCATTCTACACATCCCCCCTCAAAAACTGTATGTCCCAGTCTCCTTTTCGTCATGCCGCCAGCGCATTGCGGTTAATACCTTCAATAATCGCCCGCAGATCCATAAACATAGCCGCATCCTCAAACAGCTCGCTGATGCTGCCCATGTCGGTGAAGGGGCTTTCCTGCAACACCGACAAATCCTTCATCATGCCATTTCTAACGATGTAATTGACAATCTGCCGCACAAGATACATCTGTCGGCTGTCCATTTCCACATCGTTGAGGAAACGGGAAAAAGCTTCGTTGGCGGCCTTCTGGCTGAGCCCTACAATGGAACGCACCAACTCGCCCAGGGGGGTTTTGCCGTACTGCGCATAATATTGTTCTTTTGTTCCCAGCTCGTTCCACAAAATGCTTTCCAGCGCACGCACATCCTTCGGCGTCAGCGGCTGATTCCCTTTCAGCTTGGCGATTGCCGGGGTATCCTGATGCTGGAGGATGTAGTAGTTGACTTTCTTCTTATAATTGGCCAGATCGTCGTTGTCCAGCTGGGATTCTCTCCATTCCATTGACAATACATCATCGGTGAAGTCGGTATCATAGCGCACCCGGTCCTTTTCGGGTATAAACTGAATCAAATTCCGCAGTTTCAGCCGGATATCCTCATAGTCTGAAATTCCCGCGCGCTCCAGATAATCGTTATGAACGATTTGCTCAATCAGCTCCTGCTGCTGCGCAATCGCCGGAATGGTGCCGTACTTTGAAAGCTCAGCCGCCTTGTGAATTACATCGTTCTTGGCGCGTTTGCTGCTTTTCTCGGTCAACATTGCCAACTCAATCTGATAGATTAGCATGTCAAACCGCTCCGCGGAAACGTCATCTTCCGCAGGCAGCACCAGCGGAGCGATGTGCTCCGCGATTTGCAGCGTGTTTTCGTAAGTCAGGGAAGCGAAATCCTCTTCGGTCTGATACTTGTCTATAACGCGCAGGTGCTGCTTTACAGCAAAATTGTCGCGGGGCAAGGATTTTACTTGTCGCACCAAGTCCTGCACGAGCTCTTTGCGGAATGCCTTGAGCGCTTCTGTTTGGAACGCAAGTCCCTGCAATTGATACGCCATCTCCACTTTAGTATTGAACAGCCGCCCCTGCAGGGTGGTTACTGCGCTTGCTTCCCGGCCTTTGGCGTGCAGGCGAAAAAATTCGAAGTTGCCGCACAGATCAAAGATGAAAAACCGTTCTTTGTCTTTGCCATCAATCAAGCCTTCACAGATACGGGTGCCGCGCCCGATCATCTGCCAGAACTTGGCCCGGCTCATGACTGAGTTTAAGGATTTTCATGGCCGAGGACTTCACTTTGAACGAAAAGTCAACGTATTTTGTAGCCGTAGTAAAATCGTCAAAGATTATTACCGGCAAATCAGTGTATATATTGTCTTTTTCATTCGTATAACCAAGTATAAATGATTGTCCTGCTGTCAAAACAGGCGTATCAAAGGCGTCATTGTAGTCCGTGCTTTCAACTATATACTTTGTAGGTTGCTCATATTCAAGAACATCCCCCAGCCGTACCATCTCCCACTTACCCATGGAGCATTTCCCCCAGTTCAGCCAGTCCGGCGGTGATCTCCATTTCCAGCTCGTTGATTTCGGCTAGGATCTCTAGCGGCAGACTGCGCCTTTTGCCGATATCAGTATTATCTCCACATCGTCGCGGTACAGGCAGATATGCTGCTCCACCGAACCGAGGTACTCAACTGCCCGAAAGCCGAGTGTGTCGCGGAAGCGGCGGTTGCTTTGATGTCGGGCCTCGGAATACAGGGTGGGAACCGCTAATTCTTACATTACAAGTCGATACTCTCCATACAACCTTGATTCCTCACTCATATTGCAACATTTCCCAATATAGGAAAACCCGTATTTTTCATAATATCCGATATGGTCGGTGCAAAGGTATAATTTCTGGAATCCGAGACGTTTTGCCTCTGCGACGCCGTGAGCAAGCATTTTACTACCGAATGCTTGCCCGCACTCAGATTCTTCAACGTACAGCGCACACAACCATGGCCACAGATCTTGCCGACTGTTGAAATCGTTCGTTATCATCCCGAAACAACCGATAATCGTATCGTTCTCACGCATAAGCAGATACCAGCACGGAAGCGGGCTTGGTGTATTGATGCTGTGCAGCATATTGTCATAGTAGATTTCGCGACTAACAGGCCATTTGCTTGAAAAGTAGTCAGCGGCGCGGTCAAGGTATTGTGAATTATCGCGGACAAAAATGATGTTGTGTGTCATAGCAACTCCTTCCCGTATTAATCGCAAATCAGTTGCCAGCTTACGCCGAATTTGTCCTGTACCCAAGCGTACATCTTGGCGTAGAACTGCGGTGCGATTTCCATCAGCACCTGTCCGCCGTCGGCTTGCAACTCGTCGTATACGCGCCGCACTTCTCCCGGCGTGTCGAGCCGCACCATAAGGGGAATGAAGTGACTCGGCGGGAACACCTGATTGCAGTCGGCGATATTGAAGGTCGTGCCGCATAGGTCGATTTCACCGTGCAGAACCCAGTCTTTCTCCATCGCGTCCACAGGGTATTCCGGCGCGGCGCCTCAGCGCATCATGCGCTTGTTCGTGCCGCCGAATACCTTCTCGTAAAAGGCTAACAGCTTATCGCCCATTTGTGACCTCCTAATCTATCAATAGGCTGTCAAGTTTTGCGAGCAAATCGGGGAGGTTCTTCTTTTTCAGTTCGCACTCCCAAATCCGTAGCACCGTCCAACCTCGCCTTTCAAATTCCTCCGTGACCGCCTTGTCACGAACCATATTCCTTTCCCGCTTCGCTGTCCAGAACGCTTCGTTCTCTTTGGGGCGGGTGTTGCGACAATCGTGTCCATGCCAGAAGCACCCGTCTACGAATATGGCGATTCGCCTTTTAGGGAAGACGAAATCTGGGTGTCCCTTCACGGGGTAGTTTCGTCGCCAACCCTTTATGCTTCGCTCACTGAATACCTCTATCAACCGCAGTTCCGTGGACTTATTGCCCTTGGAGCGAACCTTGCTCATCACCGCCGAGCGCGTATCTTTATCGAAAACGTCGGCCATACAACCACCTCAATGACACTAACCCGTCTTGATTATCATTTTCAAGGTGGGGTCGTATCGATAATGCTCAATCTCTTTTTTCATGATTAGCTGAATGGTGTCTTCCACAACGGACAACGGAACGACAAACCATTCTCGCGGATAGTGCATAACACCTTGGTCATCCCTAATCTCTAAGGAGAGGTTACATCCACCAAAAAAGCGGTGGATGTTCGCCTCAAGGTATGGAACGTCCAAGTTGTAACATCGTGCGGTCAGAACTACCTCTACGTCACTCATCAGGTATGTCGGCTCGTTTACGGCGTTCTTTATGCGGTTGGTCACATCACCACTGCAATAGCCTATTTTGTAGAGGTTACGCATCTGGCGGATTTTGGGGTTTCGGCTCAGGCTACGCAGGACGTAGATGTAACCGTTTTGCACGTCGTCCGGCTCGATTTTCGGCGTCCCGTCATCATTCATCTGCAAGTCGCTGATGCCGAAACCATCTATACGTATCGCATTCACGAGCGAGCGGAACAGCATTGTAGATTCCGTACCGTTGTCGAATATGCAGCGCGTTCTGCCGTCTTTTCTACGATACACTTGCCCCTGATAGTTTTTCTCGGTAAGACTCGCGTTATCGACTTCCAAGTAGAAAACGACGCCGCGTAGCACGAAGTATCGCCCCTCGACCATGTCTTCTTGACCGTTGAATACCATCAACTTTCGGCGCCCACTCGCGAGGTCTTCGTGGATGCGCTTGAAAGCCTCCTCATACATATCGAAGTCTTTACACACCTTGCGGCGAGCAATATAGTCCGGGCGCAGCCTGTAGGTCGGCTTGACGTGCGACATATTGAATATGCTGTCACCTTCCTCGTCGGATGCCAACAAGCCGAGCGGGTCATCTGTTAGGAGTTCTTCGAGTGATATTGACTTTGCCTCCTCAGATTGCAGGAGGTTATACATATCGTATTCAAGCAGTATCTTGACCTTTTTGGGGTCTGACTTTATTCCCGACAGCCTTGAAGCGAGGGTAAACTCGTTAAAATCCCCGCCATCGCCGTTAGGCAGTCGCTGATTGTCCTCATAGAACTGCGTTATCTCGCGGAACTGCTCAATGAGGCGCCAATTCTCTTCACGCTGTTCCTGCTTCGGGGTTTCGCGGACGTTAAGCAGACCAAGACTGTCGCTATCGAAAATCTCCTGAAATTTCGATTTGCGCGTCGTATCATCCATTGGTCATACCTCGCTTAACCTGCTTGAGGTAAGCCAACGCCTCGGCAAGACGCCGCTCGTGCGGGTCGAGCGCGTCAAGGGACGGCAGGCGACGCATCGCTTTCGCAAACTCGTTAATCTTAGGCCACAGGAGATACGCCTCGTCATCCGTCATGCTGACCTTAAAAGCGGTAATACAATCCTGAATCGATTTCAGCACCTTCGGGGTTATCGACTTGGACAACACTTCGAAAGCCTGCTGGAACGGGTTAATCGAATCGATGAGGTCGATGTTCAACTCCTCGATGTTGATAAACTTCCCGCTCATATCGATAAAACGGCGGTCTCCGACTTGTGTCACCGTGGCGTGGCGCGTGACCATATCTGTCACCAAGTGCTGCCTGACCTCTTCCACCTCGTCATTCGAGAGGTCGGGGTATTTGGTCAGGATGATTTTCGGTATCAGCGCCTTGTTCACAACTTCCGGATCTAATGCGCCGTTTACCGACTTGACGACATCGGGGTCTTGCAGAATGATCGCTTTCAACTCCGTCAAGTCCGAATCGACAATGTTCTTTACCCTCTGAGTAGAAGGTTCGCGTAAACCGCCGACGCGAATGGTACGCGCATCATCGCCGCTCTCGTCTTCTTCGGGCTTCTTGGGTTTGAAGTTGAAGTTCGGCGCAAGCACCTGCTCCATAAGCAGGGAAGCCGTTATCGCTTTCAGCATATTGTTGACCGACTCTACGACTTCCTCGTTGTCGGCGTCCGGCTCGGCGATAAGGTTCGTAAACTGTGAGTGCGTCTTGTTTTCGCTGTCCCTTGTGCAACGCCCGATGATTTGAATAATCTCGGTCAAGGAGCCGCGATAGCCGACGGTCAAAGCGTGTTCACAGAACGGCCAGTCGAAGCCTTCCTTAGCCATTCCAAGGGCGATGATTAAGTCCACATCGTCCAGATTCTGAACACTGCGCAGGTAGGAGACCACCTTTTCACGGTCGGCGGCGTTATCGTTTACCAAGTCCGCCACCTTTATGATTTTACCGTCGCTGTGCCTCCTAACGTGAATGATGTTCGTGGCGGGGTCGACCGTCTTAACGACTCCGATGGCGTCGAGGATAGTATCGACCTCGATGTATTTGTCCTTGGTCGATTCGCCGGAGGTGACGCTTGGTATGTGGAGTATCGTCTTCTGGTCGGTGTCCAAGACCTCCATAATCGCCGAGGTGTATTTCCCTGCATAGAAGTGGAATCCAATGCCCAGTGACTTCAAATACTTGTAGCCGTTTAGCTGTTCGTAGTAGTTATAAGTCACCTTGCAGAATTTTGCCTCGTCCTCGCCCGTCAGCACGGGTATTCCGTCACCACGGAAGTACGAGCCGGTCATAGCCAAGATATGGACGTTTTGCTGTGCCATCAAAGCCCGCACCAATTCGCCCAACTTGCTCTCGTAATCGGCGGAAACGTGATGGAACTCGTCGACCGCCACCAAGCAGTTCTTGAACTTGGCTGCACCGGCCTTGTCGAAGGCGAACCTCAGTGTAGCGTGGGTGCAAAGCAAGATGGTATCGTCCTCAGAATCGAGAAAACTCAAGAAAGCGTTCACCTTACTGCTGCTTGAGTCGGCGCCGGGGACGCAGAGGTTATATTTGTCTGAAAGCGTCCAGTCGCTGTGGAATCCGTTCGCGGTCAGTCTGGTCGACGAGAACGACTTGCCGATGGCGCGTTCGGGGACGGCTACAATCACTTTTTTGACTTGTCCTGTCTTCAGCTTATCCAAGCCGATGAACATCAACGCCCTCGATTTTCCAGAAGCGGGCGGAGCCTTAATGAGCAGGTACTGGGAGTTGCGCGCGGCGTAGGCGCGAGCTTGCATTTCACGCATACCCATAGCGTCGACCTGTGTGCTTTTCCCCGTAGCCTCGTAGCTAATCTTGACGATGTTCTCCATATCCTTAACCTCCCAGTTTGGTGTATAAGTCAAACAGACTGTCTAATCGTTCTTGGTCGGAGACAAACGGCGTGTCCCGATAGCAGCGGTCTATGACCGAGTCCAATAGAGCGTGAGCATAACTCAACTCGGCAGGCATCCTTTCGGCGTTATATAGCCAGGCCAAAGTCATGTCAGGAAACTTTTCCCGCGCCGCTATTACACCATACACACAGTGAGTGATTGCCGTTTTCTGGTCTTCGGTGAGGGTCGGAAACGGAAATGTATTGTACCCAAGCTCTAATGAGTACCTTGGTCGCTCCTCGTGCTTACCGCATACGGTCTTTGCCCATACGTTGTGCATTTGAGAAGACACCACTCCGAAAACCCACGGCTCACAGTCGTATATAATTGAAACAAGATTTGTCACTACCGTGTTCTTAGTCACAAACCCTATCGGAATGTACAGATAGTTCTCGGAAGAAACCGCCGGCACAACAAGAGATTGGCTGTGAGTTTCCCTCATTTCGCGAAACTGGTGCGGGCGAGCAGCAAGTCTCTGAACGGAGGCGTCTTTATTTACCAATCTTGACGCACGAACTTTTTCGACCCTCGCCTTTATAGCGAAAATACTCATTGCCTCGTCATAGTCTGCGTCCTTTATCCAAATACACCAACGGTCGATTCCTCTTATGAACTCCTTCGAGCCAACTATCTTTTTGATAAACTTCTTGGCACGTTGGTCGGCAGAGACAATAGTAGTCATCTCGTTGTAGGTGAGCAAAAGATTACCGCCATCGTAAGGCATATTCCCTTTTACCATTTCTGGCAAGCGGCTCAGTGGCGTACCCCTTCCACTCACGATCGCATTCCCCGGAACTAAATACGGGCTGATGCATTTCGGTTCGAATACGGTAGTCGGCGTAAACAATTCACAGGGTTGACGGTTAGTGTTTGGCACTACGCCGATTACAACAACAGTGACCGCAGTCCGGTTTCGAGCATCGTTCTTCCATTTGAAAGACGTATAGGCGAACCTTATATGTACGCCTTTCTCAAGCAACTTCGGCCATAGCAGGCTTACCTGTTCGCCTTGCGTTAGAGAATTGGTGGTCACAAACGCGAATCCGCCTCCGTGGGCGTGGATATATTTCGCGGCCAACAAAAACCAACAAGCCGCATAATCCAGATTGCTATATCTACTATACTCTACAAAGACGTGCGCTAAATCCGCCTTCTGTTTATCGGTTTGTCTGTGCGCCCCACGATATGATGGATTACCAATGAGGTATGTCTCTCCATCTCCACGACATACAGTTTCCCAATCTATCCTCGTGGCGTTGCCCATAACGATATTGTTGGCGAAGAGAACGTCAATCGCCTCGGCGAAGATGCGGTTAACATCCGCATCTTTTGGTCTTTCTTGACATACGACAAATAGAAACCCTAAGCGGGCGATAGCACAGGAGAACGGGTTGTCCTCAATACCGTGAAAGTTACCCAAGGGAATAAGCAACACGTTTCCATAGGGAGCAGGGGTCTCGGCTACGCGCAATGCGGACGATTGATAGTACAAAGCCGCCGACTTATCCAAAACCTCTATCGCATCATTAATCTTACCCGCGAGTTTATTTAATTCCTTGTAGGCTACGAGCAGGAAATTTCCGGCGCCGCACGACGGGTCGAATACAGAAATACTGCGAATGCGTTTCAACAGCGCCTCGCATCCCTCACGGTTTGACTTAATTCGGTCAAACGCGCGATAAAGTTCATCCATAAACAAGGGGCCGATTACTTTTTGGATGTTGGCGGTGGACGTATAGTTGCCGCCTGAACTTTTTGCTTCCGGGCGTATTATGGACTGGATGAGTGCGCCGAGTATCTCTGGACTAATTTCCGACCAGTTCAGCCCAAGCAAATCAAGGACGAGACTCCGCGCTTTTCTGCTGAAATCTAGTAAAGGGATAGCTTCCCCAAACAAGCGAGCGTCAATATATTTTACGTTAGCGAAGTAACCGGGCAATCCGCTTGACGATTGCGACTTCATCGCTTCAAACAGATTGCAAAAGAACGCACTGGTATCCGAGCCGGACGTATCCGTGTAGTTCGCCACCAGAGGTCGCAGACCGCCGTTCGTTAGAACGCCAATGCTGTCCGCAAAGCAGCAGAACAGAAGGCGGCAAAGCAACTCGGCGATATCGTCGCTGCGGTTATGATTCCTTATCCCCAGTTCGTTGTAGAGTTCCGCGAACTTCTCGGCGGCCTTAATGTCCGCAGACTTCATCTCGTCATTCGTCGCGTCTGGTTTTATCCCCAATAACGAGAAAAAGAA
>NZ_DIPG01000059.1:13186-13497 GCF_002426325.1 Syntrophomonas sp. UBA5494
GAGAAAAAGAACTCGATGTAGCGGTAGAGTTCGCTTTTACTCGTTTCCAACATATCGCCGGAATCCCGTTCATAGGCGAGTAGGTCGGTCTCGTTGACGATGATGATGAAGGCATCTTTGATTTTGGAGAGGTCGTTCTTCTTCAAAATATTGAATTCCGAGTTCAGGTTCGCGGCATTCGTAGCCAAGAAGCAGATATTGCCTTTGCCCTGAATATGCACCCCTTGATTAACGCCGCTCTTCGTCCCGGCTTTCAAACGGGCAAATGTAGCCTTCGGAAAATTGAATGCAGAGAGAAAGCCCTCTAAGAA
>NZ_DIPG01000059.1:13614-14175 GCF_002426325.1 Syntrophomonas sp. UBA5494
GAGAGAAAGCCCTCTAAGAAGGCGTCATTGTCGGCAAGGGTACCCAAAGCCCTGACATCGTTTTGAACTTTGTCGTAGTCTATAGTCATTTGCCCGCCTCGCTTATCTGCCGCGAATACTCGACGATTCGCCGCGCCACAAACTCCGCCAACTTCACGGGGACAGCGTTCCCGATAGCCTGCTCAACGTCTGTCTTCTTGCCTTCCAGCACAAACTCCTCCGGAAAGGTCTGAAGGTAGCTGCGTTCTTTCGTAGTCAGTTCCCTAACTCCTCCGTCTGAGGGGTCGGCTTTGTCACCGTGGTGCTTTTTGTAGCCTTGCGGAATAGGTCTGTTAACTCCTCGGATGGTCGCGCTCGGCTCGTTGACGCTAAACACGCCTCTACGGTTGTAACTGCGCGGATGCATATAGTAAAACTGCGTTTGGAGCGTGTCTCCCAAATAGTCGCGAACCGTCATCTGTATCTTCGATTGCGCCAAGTCCAACATTCTTCCAAGGAAGTTGTCCTTTGCGCCCAACAGTCCAATCATAAAGAACCGTCTACGAGCCTGCGGCACACCAC
>NZ_DIPG01000059.1:14310-45744 GCF_002426325.1 Syntrophomonas sp. UBA5494
TTTCGGCAGTATCGGCATACGTTTGATGTTGTAGACGTTTTCCATTACGAACCACGTCGGCCTGACCTCCTTGACGATGTTCGCAAAGCGGACAGTCAGATTGGCTCGTTCGCCCATGTTTCTACTTCCGGCTATAGAAAAGTCCTGACAAGGGGGACCGCCGATAATCATATCCGGGTTGAATGCCCTGATACGGTCAATTGCTCCTTCGGCATTCAGGTCGAAGTCAAAGACAGGGTGTTCGAAGTTGTCCTTGTAAATGCTGATTGCCGGCGCCCAGTTATCAAATGCTGCTAAGACGTCAATTCCTGCGTTTTGGAATCCGAGCGACATCCCGCCGCAGCCGCAAAACAAATCTACAGCCCTCATAAACCATCCTCACCTCTTTCGAGCGTTATCGTATTTGATGATGGCGCGGGCGATGTGTTCCGCGAGTTTCACGGGAACGGCGTTGCCAATCATCTGGTTCAAGTTCGACTTGGTACCCTCGAACTTGAACGTCTTAGGGAACGTCTGGACGTAGCTTCTTTCAAGCACGGTCAACGCTCTCACTTTGGGTCCTATTTCAACGGGGTCTGATGGATGACCTTTGTACCCGCTTGGGATAGGTCTGTCCACGCCCCTGATTGTTTGACACGGTTCGTATATGCTGAACACTCCGCGCCGGTTATAACTTCTCGGTACACGAAAGTAATAATCGACCCCAAGGCTGCCCCCGAAGTAGTCGTACATCGTCATCGGCTTGTCGGAGAAGTTCTCTTCCAAATAGGTCTGCATAAACCCGTCTTCCGCTCCAAGGCAACCGACCAGCACATAACGCTTTCTGGATTGCGGCACTCCGCAGAAGCTCGCGTCGATTATCATAGACGTCAATCCGTATCCCGCTTCTTTGAAGCGTTCGAGGATTTCGCCGAGGATTTCCTTCTTAGTGATTTCAGGTACGTTCTCCATTACGAAGTAGCGCGGCAAGGTTGTCGTGATAATGTCGCAGTAAGTCTTTGTCAGAACAGCCCGTCCGAGGTTTACGTTTCGGTGCCCCGCTGACGAGAAGTCCTGACACGGGGGACCGCCGATGATAATGTCCGGCTTCATTTCCTTGATGCTTGCCTGAACGCTCCCCTCGGCTAAGTCCTGCTCATATATTGGGTGGTCGAAGTTCATGCGGTAGACATCGACAGCGGGTTTCCAATTGTCGTAGGCGGCGATGATGCCAAATCCGGCATTTTGAAAACCGAGCGACATCCCCCCGCAACCGCAGAACAAGTCTACCGTTTTTAATCTCTCCATAGGTGGTTCTCCAATCTGACCACCGCCTTCTTCGCCGTTCGGCGTATCCGATGGGGCGTTAAGTGTTCGTTTCATCTTCCATCTCCATGATGTCGCTGACGTCGCAGTGCAGCACGGAACAAATTTTTTGAAGTATCTTGGTGTTCACGTTTTCGTTCCTGCCAAATTTGGCAACCGAAGACGAACTGATACCGGAAGCCTTTTGTAAATCCTTCTTCTTCATCTTCTTGTCGATGAGCAACTTCCATAGCTTATTGTAGCTGATTGCCATATCGCCATCTAGGTGCTGTTTTGTTACCGTTCAGGCCCTTGATAAAAGGAAGAACTTCCCCCTGCATGATCTGTACATGGCTTCAGCAGGTTTATCCCGCAGCACCGACCATTTCAGATGCTCTTTGCCGGTGAAAATGCCGGTATAAGAAATGCCCAGCATGATGCTTTCCTTCTGCCGGATGTTGTCGGTATAGTCAAGGTCACGAATAAACATGAGGTATGTAATCTGTTCGATGACATCCAGCGGGTTCGTAAGGCCCCCCGTCCAGAACATCTCCCAGAGTTTATCGACTTTATTCTTCAGCTCGCCGGTTATCATGCCGCTCTCCCCTTATCCTTTGATTCTGATATGTTGCTTGGACTTTTTCTCGCTTCGGCCATCTTTCGGTTTTTGCGCATCAGCAGGAATTACCCAGGCATTGCCGAAACGAACCGCACCGGGTATGCGGCCCTGGGCACATAAAAGTTGCACTTGGCGGGGCGTAACACCCCATTTTTCAGCAGCCTCTTTGGTTGTTATCCCGCTCATTGTGAGAATCCCCTTGGAAGGATGTTACATTTTTTATTATGTCGCAGAAGCGAAATATACACAATCAAAATTGGCAATATGATACAAAAAGAATGTGTCAACACTCCATCTTGCCTTTGCTTTCACTCTCATCAGCCAAACGCTTGGTTTTCATCAAGCAAACTCTATCTTGCACCTTTATATCCATGTCTTTCAGCGTTTCCCAGTAAATATAAAAATGAAAATGCCGGCAGCCGTAGAATTTTCTTGTGGCCCTTGGCGGGCTGTACCCCATAATCGTCTTCCCGTTTGGTAACAACAATGAATTTTTTAATGTTTTTCAATAATAATGAAATGCTTACGTTGATATTCTAAACAATTCCATTTATAATGAGAATATTAATAAGGAGTGGTGGTATGTCAGTATCTGAACAGCTCAAAATTCTTTGCGTTAAGCTTGGGATAAGCGTCTCTGAACTTGGTCGCCTATCAGGCAAAAGTCCACAGGCCTTCAGCCAGAAAATGAAACGTGAAAGCTTCACGGTTGATGAACTAAAGCAAATCGCCAAGGCGTCAGGCTGTGAATATATAGGAGCTTTTGTGATGCCGAGCGGCGAGAGGGTGGAATACTAACGAGGGTGGTTCTTATCCCCTGCAGGCTTCCAGGCTCTCTGAGAGCCTGAATCAAATCTGTAAATGGGAGCTGATGAAATGAAAATATATGAAAAAATCGACCGCTGCCATGCGGCTATCGGCGCGGTTCGTCCCTTCGAGGGTCACATGCTGGAGCAGCTGAAAGATTATTACCGTATTGGTCTCACCTGGTCGAGTAATGCCATAGAGGGGAATACCCTCACCATCAGCGAGACGAAGGTGGTACTTGAAGATGGTCTGACGATTGCCGGCCGGCCGCTCCGGGATTTCTACGAGACAGTTGGCCATGGAAAAGCTTATAATTTCATGTTCACCTTAATAGGGGAGCGACGCATTTCTGCTGCAGATATAAAAGCTATGCATCGCCTGTTCTACAGGGAAATTGACGAGGAGAACGCTGGCACATGGCGAAAGGAGCCGGTCGTGGTTTCCGGGACTGATTATGTGTTCCCGCACCCGGACGAATTGGAGAGGAGCATGGCTGAACTAGATGCCTGGATCTCAAACGAGCGGGGGAAATATCACCCTGTGACCTTTGCTGGTCTGCTCCATCTCAAATTCGTAAGTATCCACCCATTTACTGATGGGAACGGCAGGACGAGTCGTCTCATTATGAATCTTGCACTCATCCAGGACGGCTACCAGCTGGCGATTATCCCGCCGGTATTACGAGCGGAATATAACGATACCATCCGCCAATACCAGAACAAAGGGAAACCTGAACCGTTCTGCGATTTCATCGCTGAGCGAGTGTATGAGACCCAGAAGGAGATTATGCGCCTTTTGCATATTCCGCTTCCGGATCTGAAATAGAATAGAGCGCGTATCCCTGCAGAGGAATATCACGCTCTTTCTGCATTAAAGCCGTCTCGGATCTGTACCTGGCTCGTGGCGGCTTTTGTTATCGTGTTGTTATATTTAATACTCTATAGATGTTGGCTGTTTTACGCTAGCTTTATGAGCAGACACCCCTCATAATAATGTCAAGCAAGGACTATTTTACTCCCACTCGATCGTCCCCGGGGGTTTGGAAGTTACGTCATATACCACCCGGTTGATGCCCCGCACTTCGTTGACGATCCTTCGCGACATGATATCGAGGAGATCGTAGGGCAATCTAGCCCATTCCGCGGTCATGGCATCGTCGCTGACCACGGCGCGGATAATGATGGGGTGGGCATAGGTGCGTTCATCCCCCATTACACCCACGCTGCGCACCGGAGGCAGAACCGCGAAAGCCTGCCAGATCTCCCGGTCCAGTCCGGCTTTGCTGATTTCTTCCCGGACTATGGCATCAGCTTCTTTCAGCATGGTTAATTTCTCGGCAGTGATCTCCTCCAATACCCTGACCCCCAGCCCCGGCCCCGGGAAAGGCTGGCGCCACAGGATATGGGCGGGAATTCCCAATTCTTCACCCAGCAGGCGCACCTCGTCTTTGAACAATAAGCGCAGGGGTTCCAGTAGTTCGAAATCCATGTCTTCAGGGAGTCCGCCCACATTGTGGTGGCTTTTGATGGTGTCGGCGGTACGAGTGCCGCTTTCGATGACGTCCGGATAAATGGTGCCCTGCACCAGGTAGTCGATGTCACCCAGTTTGTTCTTTTCTTCTTCGAAAACCCGGATGAACTCCTCGCCGATGATCTTGCGTTTTCTTTCCGGCTCGGTGACTCCGGCCAGCCGTTTTAAAAAGCGCTCTTGGGCATCGGCGAAGATGAGGTTCATATGCATCCCTTCTTGGAAAGTCTGTATCACCTGTTGGGGCTCATCTTTACGCAGCAGGCCGTTGTCGACAAAGACGCATACCAGTTGATCGCCTACCGCCCGATGCACCAGTACGGCCGCTACTGACGAGTCCACCCCGCCGCTCAGGGCGCAGAGCACCTTTTTTGACCCTACCTTGGCCTTGATATCAGCCACACTCTCGGCTATAAAGTCGCTCAGATTCCAATCGCCTTTTAAACCGCACACCGCGAATAAAAAGTTTCTTAATATATCCATGCCGTAGACGGTGTGTTTCACTTCGGGATGAAACTGCACCCCATACAAATGTTTCTCCGGATGGCACATAGCAGCTACCGGGCAATTGCCGGTTCTGGCAGTCTCCACAAAGCCCTCCGGCAATGTGAATACGGAGTCGCCGTGGCTCATCCATACCTGCATGTCTTGGGGCAGCTCGTTAAAGAGCAGATCATCCCGGGTCACTGCCAGCTGGGCACGCCCGTATTCGCGGTGATTGCCGCCCCTCACCTGTCCTCCCAGGGTATGGGCTAAAAGCTGCATACCGTAACAGATCCCCAGTACGGGAACGTTCATCTCGAATATCCTGGGATCGCAGGCCGGCGCGTTTTCCACATGCACGCTGGCCGGACCGCCGGTGAGGATGATGCCCTGCGGATTTTTTTCTACCACTTCCCGGTAGCTGATGTCATAGGGGACCATCTCGCAATACACCGACAACTCTCGTACCCGGCGCGCTATCAATTGATTATACTGTCCGCCGAAATCCAGGATCAAAACCGTTTCTCTTTCCATTAAAAAAGCACTCCTAATTTTCATATACCCAGGACTTTAATATACAAACCGCCGGATAATAGCGGTAGCGTTCAGCGTAATCCAATCCGTAGCCGACCACAAACTGGTCTGGAATGGAGTATCCCGTGTAATCCGGGGTGACCGGCCCCTTGCGCCGTGACGGTTTATCCAGGAAACAGCACAGCTTGACACTCAAGGCGCCCCGTTTTAAAAGCAGTTCTCTGATGTATCCCAGGGTCAGTCCGGTATCGATGATATCCTCCACCACCAGAACGTGCTTCCCTTCTACAGATGAATCAAGATCCTTCAAGATACGCACCTCGCCGGAGGATTCGCTGGAAGCGCCGTAGCTGGAAACACTCATAAAATCAAGCTGCAGATTGACCTCGTCTATCTGCCGCACCAGGTCAGCCATAAAAATAAAAGCGCCCTTTAAGATGCCTAAAACCAGCAGATCGCCGCCGGCATAATCTTTGCCTATCTGCCGGCCCAGTTCGGACACTCTGGCGGCAATCTGTTCTTTGCTGTAGAGTATCTCGACTTCATTTAAGTTCATGCCTGTCCCCCCCTTATGAATGGATTATAGCAATTATCTGAGGAACGGTGCAATTTTGTTTCCATCCATGCTAAGGACATAAAGAATAACAAATCGAAGCCATTAAAAAAGAGGGGCTCGGGCTGCCCCTCTAAAAAACCTGGATGATCAGCTGCTCACTGGCGGCTTTATTTCGATTTTTTGGTCAAAGTCGTAAAAATTAACGTTCAACTGTAAACTGGTATTATCATTCTGTTGATTTTTCGCTGTCAGAGTCGCTCTCTTTATCAAATTGTTGTGGTAATCAACCCAGAACTGGTAGTCAAATTCCTTCCACATACTTTCCAGCAATTGGCTTTCCACCGTGGGCTGGCAACTGACAACCAGACATTCCGTACCATCAACTTTTTCGAATCCGATTTTCTGTACTTCACCCAGCGATTTCAATCTGAAGTTGGAGAGGGGACTTAGCTCCGATATCAATAACTCCTCGCAATTGCTGGTGTCGCTGTCGATCACCAACCACTTGTTGGCGAAGGAATCATAATTGTAGATGGTACGGTCGATATAGTAAATATCTACAGGTGTGTTAACCATCTCCCCCTTTATATGCGTATTTCCTTCGGCCTTTTCGCCCTCTACTTGGCTTATCACCTCCTCCCGCTGTTCAACTATAAAGCCTGACTTTAAATTGAAGCGGTATTGAGTCAGGGCTGCCATGTTGTCACAGGCCGCTTGTAATTCCTCGGCGGGCACCAGTTTATATCTGACATAATGGTCATGTATGGTTTTTGCGGAGAGGGCCCCCGCAATACTGATCAAGACGAGAGCTGAGAGCAGGATAATCCAGAAGCGTTTGATATACTCCACCCCAATTTCTGTGAGAAGCCTGATGGCGGCCTTCACCTAAACTCACGAGTAGTATATTGTATTAGGGCAAGCGGCTATATATTACAATTGAAAGCAAGTTTTAATCACCGGATCAGGAATGCTTTAAGTATCGGATATGGCGTATCCTCAATTTAATATACTGTATACTGCATAAAACCTCTTTTACGATTCGCCACTATCTGCTATAATTTGCACGTTGATTATAAGCCAAAGGGGGCTATTTAGTGTTTAAGAACTACGAAGAGGTAATGAGTTATTGCACGGAAAACGGCATCATGATGATTGATTTTAAGATGATTGACCTGAATGGACGGTGGCGACACCTGGGGATCCCCACCGGCCGGTTCACTCCCGATACACTTAAGTACGGGATAGGATTTGACGGCTCTAATTATGGATTCGCTCCGGTAGAAAACAGTGATATGGTCTTCATACCCGACATCTCCACAGCAGTGTTTGATCCTTTTACCGAGATACCGACACTGAGCATGATAGGAGATGTTTTTGTTATCGCTCAGCCGGAAAACCATCGCTTTGAACAGGATCCTCGTGCCATCGCTTTTAAAGCTGAAGAGTTCATGGTCTCTACCGGGATAGCCGATGAAATGCGCATTGGTCCCGAATACGAATTCTTTGTCTTTGACAATGTGACCTATGAGTGCCAGCCTCAACGGGCTGGATTCACTATAGATGCAGAGCAGGCCATCTGGAACAGCGGCGACCAGGAATACGAGAATCTGGGTTATAAGATTCCCCACAAAGGGGGCTACCACATCACTCCGCCGCAGGACATCCTCTACGATTTAAGAGCACGCATGTGTCTCCTGATGGAAGAGAACAATATTCCGGTTAAATACCACCACCATGAAGTGGCTGGCCCCGGGCAGATAGAAATCGAAGTGGAATTTGGCGGCATGCGGGAGATGGCTGACAAAACCATGCTGGCCAAATACCTGATAAAGAACCTGGCTTTCCAGGAAGGCAAATCCGCTACTTTCATGCCCAAACCCCTTTTTGCTGAAGCCGGCAGCGGATTGCATGTACATATGCATTTATTCAAAAAAGGTGAACCGATTTTCTTTGACAAAGAGGGATATTCCGGGTTGAGCGAAGAAGCCCTTTATTTCATCGGCGGCTTGCTCAAACACGCTCCCGCTGTTCTGGCCTTTACCAACCCCAGCACCAATTCTTACAAGCGCCTGGTGCCTGGTTATGAAGCCCCGGTGAGCATATGCTTTGCCACCTCCAACCGCAGCGCGGTCATCCGCATTCCGGCTTATGCCAAGACACCCGAAACCAAACGCTTCGAGTTCCGCTCTTCCGATGCTACCTGCAATCCCTATCTGGCCTTCTCGGCTATGCTGATGGCCGGCATTGACGGAATCAGGAATAAGATTGACCCGGTGAAAGAGGGATTCGGGCCTTATGATGTAAACCTCTACACACTTTCAGCAGATGAACAGGCCAAAATCAAAGGCCTGCCCAAGAGCCTCGACGAAGCCCTGGACGCGCTGGAACAAGACCATGCCTTCCTGCTCGAAGGCGGGGTGTTCCCGAAACGCCTGATCGAAATCTGGATTGAGAATAAACGCAAAGAATCCCGCCGGGTCAACGACATTCCCCATCCGTTGGAATTTGAGATGTACTACGATCTATAAATATGAAATATGCTGCCAAAGCCGTACACGCCGGGAGGGGTATAGACCCCTCCTTTTTGTTTCATAACTTCGGCATTGAGATGATAAAATAGTATAATAGTTGTTTAGTTTTATCCGGCTTAGAATATAATTAAGCAAATATTTGAAAGGGGATTTCTCATATGACGGTACAACCCGAATACATCACAGGCGTTGCCGATATGCTGAAGCAATTGCCATTAGGCGCTTTTCTGACGGTCAAGTCTGGCGATAAAATTAACACCATGACAATCGGCTGGGGCTCAATCGGTTATATCTGGAACAAACCCATTATGATGGTTATGGTGAGGTATTCGCGATACACCCATGAGCTGATCAAAGACGCCCCCGATTTTTCCGTAAGTGTTCCTCTGGACGGCCATCTTAAAAAAGCCCTGGCTGGCGCAGGGAGCAAATCGGGGCGTGACATCGACAAATTCGAAGCCTTTGACCTGGCCGCGAAACCAGCCAGAAGCATTGCCAGTCCGGTTATCGACAACTGTGGCCTGATTTATGAATGCCGGGTTTTGTATAAGCATCCTATGGACCCGGCGGCTTTTGATGCGGTATTGGACAGCAAATTATACAAAACCAAAGACTATCATGTGCTCTATTATGGTGAAATTGTGGCTAATTACAATAACCGGGCTTAAGGGGGTACGGACCCGGCCTGTTTTACAGGATACAGGCCTTCCCCCCGGCTCGTTTATCAAATTCTTATTAAATCTTTGTGCAGGAATACGTTGCCTACCAGGTTTTCGTTTCCAGCCCGTCCGCCGATCCAGAAATAGACCCGGGAGCTGTCGGTTTGCACCTGGACTTCATAAATATTAAAATTGGCGATAAATTCGATGTCGTTTTGAGATCTCGGTGCGATAGTGAAGGTTTCATCCAGCAGAACGGTTTTGGGTACCGGTTCGAGATCATAAATGATAACCCGGGCTTGATGTTCTCTCTGTCCGTTATTCAACGCCAGAACCCTGACATTGTTACCGTTCTGGCTGATACTTACAGGACCGGTGGTATAACGGTTGTCTAGTGTGGCCATGCTCTTAGCCTCCTCGTTTAGTTTATATTCTATTTGTATGCACAAGAAGGTAATGTGGTTAGCATTTTTAGCCACCGGCAAGCAAAAACTGCTGCTGCGCAGCAGTTTTGATGTGGGCTGAATTTGATTATTTTACTCTATCCATCAGCTGGTATATCCTGTGCTGCCGGTAGGGTCGGGGCTTACCGACCCAGAATCTGAACCGGTTCCAGGTTTATCGGGGTTGGGGGATGTATCATCCGGCTTGCTGTCAGGGTCCGGATCTTCCGGGGTATCGCCACCGGGCTTGGTTGCGCTGTCTTTACCTTCAGGGTCTGTTCCCGCGTCGGGATCGCCCTCAGTCTCGTCATCTTTTTCTTGCGGATCCTCATTGTCTTCATTTTCCCCGGAACCCTGGCCGTCCTCTTCCCCATCCGCCGGTTTATTGACTTCAGGCTGCCCGGCCTCTTCCAGTTCTTTTTCCGCTTCCGGGGTTTTAAGCACCGGGGCTTCGCCTTCAGCCGGCTTTACCTTGGGCAGCTGCGCCACCCAATTGGGGGGATCTTGAATTACGGCAAAGGTTTCTCCTGCAAAAAGGGCTGAAATGATGCGCGGGGCTACTTTCTCATCGGCTTGCCAGTAGCTGGCCCCTGATGAAGGGTCGGTGAATGAATAGCCGGGCAGGGTCTGGGTGACCACATTGCCGGTGTTAAACTTCTGAGCCAGAGTAGCCAGTGCGGTTACTTCTGTAGCGGGCAGATTGGTCTTGACCTGAGCTATCAGCTGCGGTACCAATTCAGGAAGCTTGAAAATGTTTTTGCTGGTAAACATCTCCGCGATGACCGCCTTGATGAATTTCTGCTGCCGGGCGGTGCGCCCGATGTCCGCGGTCAGGGGAGACCGGTAGCGCACATAGCGCAAGGCGTCCGCTCCATTGAGCAGCTGCGGCCCTTTGGATAGATTGATGTTCAGGGTAGGATCGGGATCATAGTGGCTCATAGCGGTCTCCACATCGATATGCACCCCGCCCAGAGTATCAATGATCTTGGAAAAGCCTTGGAAATTGGTCAGGACATAGTAGTCCACCTTGGTGTCTAGCAGGTCGCCTACCGCCTGGCAGGCGGCTTCCGGCCCCTTCAGGGCGTTGACGCTGTTGATCCTGTCGTGACCTTTGCCAACCGCGATGCGGGTATCCCTCGGGATCCATACCAACACCGCTTTGCTGCTCCGTTTGTCAATGCTGGCCAGAATCATGGTATCGCTTCTGGAGTTGACCTCCGCAGAGCGGGCATCCACCCCCATGAATAGTATATTTACCTGTCCGTCGCCCAGCCAGGCCAATCCCGGAGCATTGCTCAATACGCCCAATCTTCCGCCCAAAAGCGACCCGATGAGGAAAAAGGCCAGGTAAATCCCAACTAATGTCACCACAAATCTTATTTTTTTATTTGTCTTTGCCATAATTCTTTATTATTCCTCGTTTCAAACCGATCTTTACTGCAGGATAAACCGTCTGAAAGCGTTTAATCCGTATTAATCCTGCCTGCCCCACGCTATGGATTTTCAACCGGAGAAATTCCATCACAAATCGGGAGTTTGCCCGTTTTGAACCAACTCAATCAGGCCACAATACCTGTTCTAAAAATGACAGGAGTTCAGGGATTCCCTGTCCGGTCAGCGCAGAGATGGCCGGCACCGTGCCATTTCCCCATTCGAACTCCGGAACCTTGTCGGCTTTGTTGAAAACCATATGGACCTGTTCCTTTTTGGCCCCCAATTCCTCCAGCACCTGGTTGACTACCTCCACCTTTTCAAAATATGCCTCATCCGATACATCGATGATATGTAAAACTACATCGGCTGCAACCGCCTCTTCCAGGGTGGAGCGAAAAGCCGCGATCAGGTGGGGGGGCAGGTCCTGCACAAAACCTACCGTATCGCTGAGCAGAGCCTCACGTCCTGAAGCCAGCTTGATTTTCCTGGTGGTGGTATCCAGAGTCTGAAATAAACGCTGGTCAGCTTCGGCCTGATTCTGGCCGCTGCTGTGAGCCTTCTGGCATAGCGCGTTGAAAAGGCTGGATTTGCCAGCGTTGGTATAGCCCACCAGTGATATGGTTTTCATACCCCGGCGCAGGCGCTGCTTGCGGTGCAAGTCGCGGGTCTTCTCCACCTTGACCAGTTGCCGTTTCAAGTCGCTGATGCGCCGTCTGAGGTGCCGGCGGTCAAGTTCCAATTGCTGTTCGCCCAGGCCTCTGGTGCCGATTCCGGCGCCGGTGCGGCTTAACACCTGGCCTTGCCCGATCAGACGCGGCAGTTGATATTCCAGGGTGGCCAGTTCCACCTGCAATTTGCCTTCCAGCGAATGCGCCCGGCTGGAGAAGATATCCAGGATCAGCCTGGTGCGGTCCATAATCCTTATTGGGATCTGCTCGTCCAGGGAGCGCAGCTGCCCGGGGGTAAGTTCCCCGTCAAAAACCACCACATCAGCTTCGGTTTCCTCTACCAGGTGCAGGAGTTCGTTTATTTTGCCCCTGCCGATATAGCTGCGGTGATCAGGCCTTTCCCGGGCCTGCACCAGCATGCCTGAAACCTCACCCCCTGCCGCCTCAACCAGGGCGGCCAATTCTCTCATGAAGCCTTCAAAATCATCCCCGCTCCTGCGGCTGCTGCGCAATCCGACCAGGATGACTTTTTTGGCCTCTCCTACTGTTCTATTTATTACTGTCGCCTCCGTTATTCGTAAGCTCTTCCCAGGATTCCTGGGCTATAGTCCATTCCTGGTAAGATGCCAGCAAATTTTTTTGAGTTTCTTCAAGTTCCTTTATATATAAAGCAGTCCGGGGCTGATCTTGATAGATGTCAGGATCAGCCAGTACTTCTGCCAGTTCGCTCTGACGCTGTTCAAGCCTCTCTATAGTCTCTTCCAGCTCTTGCACCTGCCGTTCCAGCCTGCGCTTATTGCGTTCCTGTTCTTTTTGTTGCATACGAAATTGCTGCTGAGAGCTTGCAGCGGCCGGCACACACTGGTTGACTTTTCCTCCCTGCTCAAAGACTTTCTCCCGATAATAACTGTAATTGCCGGGACAGTCAATTAAGCTGCCATTGGTAAACACCAGGGTACGCTCAGCAACCCGGTCGATAAAATAGCGGTCATGACTCACCAGCAGCAGGGTTCCCTCATAACCTCCCAGCATGTCTTCCAGAGCTTCGCGGCCGGAGATGTCCAGGTGGTTGGTGGGCTCATCCAGCAGCAGCAGGTTGGCCCCGGAACAAATCAACTTCAATATGGCCAGACGCCCTTTTTCGCCCCCGCTGAGATCTCCCACCCGCTGGTTGACAGTATCCCCCCGGAAGTGCATCATAGCCAGTTTATCGCGGGCCTGCTGCAGATTGAGATTACAGTCATAAACCATTTCTTCCAAGAGGGTGCGCTCATGCTGAAGGTTCTCATAGCCCTGCGAGAAATAACCGGGCCGCACCCCGCTGCCCAGCCCGATAGTGCCCTGATCGGGGGTGATTTCCGCAGTTATCAGCTTTAATAAAGTGGTTTTGCCGCAGCCGTTGGGCCCCAACAGAGCGACCCGCTCTCCGCGCCGTATCAGTAAATCCACCCCGGAGAATAAGCTCTTACCATCATAGCATTTGCTCACATCCTGCAGATTAATCACTATTTCGCCGCTGTCCTGCCGGCTGTGCAGTTTCCAGCTATGCTGCCGTATTTCCTGAGCCGGTCTTTGCAGGCGCTCCAAACGGCTCAACTGTGACTGCCGGCCCCTGGCCTGGCGGGCTTTAATGCCGGAGCGATAGCGTTCAATATAGGCTTCAGTTTCACGAATCTGTTCCTGCTGCTTTTCAAAAGCCTTTAACCGGGCCTGGTCTTGGGCTTCCGCCTTAACGATATAAGCAGAATAATTGCCTTCAAAAGCACGCAGTTTGCGTTCCCGCAGTTCAAAGATCTTGTTAACCACCCGGTCCAGAAAACGGCGGTCATGGGAAACCACCAGTACCGTGCCGGAATAGTCGTTAAGGTATTCCTCCAGCCATTCCACCGCACTCATGTCCAAATGATTGGTGGGCTCATCGAGCAGCAGTATGTTAGGACTTAAGGCCAGTAGCCGCGCCAGATCGAGCCGGGTTTTCTGTCCCCCGCTCAGTTCCCCCAAACGCAGATCGTACTGGCAGGGATCAATGCCCAGGCCGGCCAGGATGCGCCGGGCCATGGTCTCACAGGCATAGCCGTTGCGGTCATGGTATTCGTCCTGCAAAAGGCTGTATTGTTTGAGCAGCATATCCACATCACCGCGGCCGGAACTGATAGCCTGCTCCAGCTCGCTTAAGCGTTGCCGTATATCCAACAAATCGCTAAAGCTGCCCATTACTATATCCCAGATAGTTTCCTCCGGGTCTCGGGGGGGAAGCTGCTCCAAAAAGCCGAGCTGTTGGTGCTTGCCCAGCATTACGTTCCCATGCTCGGCCTCCAGTTGCCCGCTTAAGCACTTTAACAAAGTGGTCTTGCCGCTGCCGTTGGCGCCGACCAGCCCCGCCTTTTCACCTGCCTGCAAGGTCATATTTATATTGTCCAGTATAGGCCTGCCAGCCAGGGTTTTACCTAATCCGGCAGCTTGTAAAATAATCATCAAATCACCCGCCTGGTTTTTTCCTATACAAATATAACACGATAAATCACCCCGGTCATCTTCTATAGCGGGAGGTATAGCTGATCCTCGCCGAGTAAATACCGGCCCCGGCGAACATACTAAAGACAATAGCCTGTGGAGGTGGAATTATGCAATCCTGGCATGGATTTATAGGGGGCTGGTGGCAAAGGGATATTGATGTCCGGAATTTCGTGCAGAAGAACATTACTCCCTATTCGGGAAATGCCTCCTTTTTAAGCGGTCCTAGCGAACGGACCCGTTTATTGTGGCAGCGCTGTCAGCAGCTGATCAAGGAAGAGTATCAACGCGGCGGGGTTTACGATATTGATGCCGACACCCCGATCACCATCAACAGCCATAAACCCGGGTACATCGATCAGGATCTAGAGGTTATTGTTGGCCTGCAGACCGATTATCCCCTCAAAAGAGCCATCCAGGTTTACGGCGGGCTGCGCACCAGCATCAGAGCCTGCGAAGCTTACGGCTATAAATTCAACCCTGAAATGGCGGACTTATTCCATCAATATCTGCGCACCCATAACGAGGGGGTTTTCACCGCCTATACCCCGGAAATGCGCCTGGCCAGAAGAGTGGGGATAATCACCGGGCTTCCCGACGCCTACGGGCGCGGGCGCATTATCGGCGATTATCGCCGGGTGCCTTTATACGGGGTAGCGCGGCTTATAGCCGATAAGCAGCATGATCTGCACAAGCTGAGCACCGCCATGGATATCGGCAGCATCAGCCAGCGCGAGGAGCTGTTCGATCAGATACAAGCCCTGAAGGATATGCAGGCCATGGCCTTTGATTACGGTTACGACATTTCCCAACCTGCTGGGACCGCCCAGGAGGCCGTGCAGTGGTTGTATTTTGCCTACCTGGCTGCGGTCAAAGAACAAAACGGCGCCGCTATGAGCCTGGGGCGCATCTCAACCTTCCTGGATATTTATCTGCAGCGCGACCTGGAGCGAGGGGTTATCAACGAAGAACAAGCCCAGGAGCTCATCGATCAACTGGTAATCAAGCTGCGCCTGGTGCGCCACCTGCGAACCCCGGAATACAATCAGCTATTTGCCGGGGATCCCAACTGGATCACTGAAGCCATCGGCGGCTGTGATGTAAACGGGCGCCCCCTGGTGACCAAGACCAGCTATCGTATACTGCAGACCCTGTATAACCTGGGGCCCAGCCCGGAGCCCAATCTGACCATACTTTGGTCGCAGCAGCTGCCCCGGCCTTTTTTGGAATTCTGCGCTCAGGTCTCCATCGACACCAGCGCCCTGCAATATGAAAATGATGACTTGATGCGGCCTATTTACGGGGATGACTATGGCATCGCCTGCTGCGTGTCGGCTATGGTGATGGGCAAACAGACCCAGTTCTTCGGTGCGCGCTGCAATCTGGCCAAACTCCTGCTCTACGCTATAAACGGCGGTATCGATGAAATAACCGGGAAACAGGTGGGGGTCGAGATGGGGGTTTATCCCGGGGATGTTCTGGACTTCAATGAAGTGATGCACCGCTTCAAGATACAGATGCAATGGCTGGCGGAATTATATGTCCACACCATGAACACCATCCATTACATGCATGACCGTTATGCCTACGAACGGGTGCAAATGGCCTTGCACGACAGCCGGGTGCATTATTTCATGTCTTTTGGCATTGCCGGCTTGTCGGTTGTGGCTGATTCATTGAGCGCCATACGCTATGCCCGGGTAAAACCGGTACGAAACGCGCAGGGGCTTATAGAGGACTTCATCGTCGAGGGAAACTACCCCAAATTCGGCAATGATGACGACCGGGTGGACAATATCGCCGTAGAGCTGGTCAAGGAATTCGCCCGCTATCTCAAGCAGTACCGGGCCTACCGCCAGGCGGAACACACCCTTTCCATTCTGACCATCACTTCCAACGTTATGTACGGCAAACATACCGGCTCGACCCCGGACGGCCGCAAAAAGGGCGAGCCTCTGGCCCCGGGGGCAAATCCCCTTCACGGCCGCGAAGAGCATGGGGCGGTGGCAGCCTGCAATTCGGTGGCCAAACTGCCCTATGATTACGCCCGCGACGGCATATCCTTCACATTTTCTATCGTCCCCTCGGCTCTGGGAAGAAGCCGGGAGGAGCAGATCAACAACCTGCTGGCTTTGTTACACGGCTATTTCGGCCAGGGCGGGCACCATATCAATGTCAATGTGCTGCAGGTTGAAACCCTGAAAGAAGCCATGGAAAATCCCGAACGCTATCCGGACCTGACCATTCGCGTCTCCGGGTATGCGGTGCACTTTATCAAACTGACCCGCGAGCAGCAGGAAGAGATCATTACCCGAACCTTTTACGGCCGTATGTAAAGTTTTAGACTCAACCCGGGAGGCATTATGCAAGGCAGAATCCACTCCATAGACTCCTTTTCGACCCTTGACGGGCCGGGCATACGCATGGTGGTGTTTTTGCAGGGCTGCCACCTGCGCTGCCGGTATTGCCAGAACCCCGACACCTGGGAGCAAGACTCCGCCTCAACCGTTCATCACAGCAGCGAAGAACTGATGGCTTTGGTTCGCCGCGGTCTGGGTTATTACCGAAATTCGGGCGGGGGCTTAACCTTTTCCGGAGGCGAACCGCTGCTGCAGCACTGCTTTGTGCGCGAGGTATTCGAGCGCTGCCACGGCGAAGGTATCCACACCGCTCTGGACACTTCATTATATGTGCCCCCTGGCCGGGTCCAGGCAGTGCTGCCCTTCACCGACCTCTTTCTTGCCGATATAAAGCACATCAGTACTGCACAGAGCCGCTACTTGACCGGGCAGAGCAATGATTTAAACCTCGCCAACCTGAAAGCCGTCAACGCCGCCGGAACCCCGCTCTGGATCCGCTATGTAGTGCTGCCCGGATACACCGATGCCGAAAAGGACATTATCGCTCTGGCCCGACTCCTGGCTCCATTGAATGCGGTGAAAAGAATTGAACTGCTGGCCTATCATACCCTGGGAGTGCACAAATGGGAGCTGCTCAATCTGCGCTATGAGTTAAAAGAGGTCCAGCCGCCCGCAGCAGATGAAATGAACCGCCTGCAGGAGATCGTGGCGGAAATCACCGGTAAACCGGTATACATATCTTGACTCCTGATTTTTTGCCATAATGTCAACCCGGATTAGCCCATGCAGATAGTATATTTTTATTTCTTTATCGCAGCCTAATAATGAAAGGAGGTCTAAAGGATGGCCAAAAAAGGCAAGAAAGACAAGGTCATGGAACAAGGCACCTTCACATCACCCCGAAGTGAGAATGTAATGCCCTCTGAAGAAAAGAAATCCACCAAAAAATCCAAGAAATCTTAAGGAAGATGCAGCCGGACCGTAGGGTCTGGCTGTTTTTTAAAGACATAGTCAGCCCTTACCCGGAGATTTGCAGCCGATTCTAATTAAAGGAGTGCTCAGGTGGGTAGCAGCCTTGCATAGTCAGGCCAGACTTATCTGAAAAACAATTTCGACTTGAGTATTCATAGGCCGGCAGCCCTTGTATAATCGAGGCCAGACCTATATAATATGAATGGTGCATTTCACCAGGGATGCACCGGCAACTTAAATATGTGGGGGCGTGGCTCAGCTGGGAGAGCACCTCGTTCGCAACGAGGGGGTCAGGGGTTCGAGTCCCCTCGTCTCCACCAAATAATCTACCATCTATTGATAAAAAGTATTTTATCAGCAGGTGGTTTTATTTTTGCCTAAAAAGCCTGATATTGGGAGATTTCAGCGGTTTTGGGTTTTTCTTTCTTTTAATTAATAATGTAGACCACAGGGTAAATGACAGCTTGGATTTGTTTTTAGGGATGGGGCATCATGGTAATCGTTTGACATTAGGCAGGGGTGTGCATTTTTTTGGCAAATCGTTTAACATTTGAATTATCATCTAATATGCCCCTTTGCACAGATTCTGGTGTTGATAGAACTAAAGTAGTTTAAAAACAAGTGAAGCAGATACTTAGGTTGCTTTTCTTAAATGTAAATAATCCCTCTTACCCATAGTGTGAGAGGGATTATTCCGTATAAGGGAGTCGCTACTTATCCGCTTTAATATACTGGCTCTACGAAATAGTTTAGGTGAAACTCCTTGCATCGCACTCAAGCTATCTCTAGTTCTTAGAAGTGAATTTTAGAGGAAATATCATCCAAATAGAGAATTTTTAATGAAGTAAAGATTTTTCTCAACAAGGAGGTTTAGTAAAGTGAGTTCAAAATTTTATACAAATTTTATCAAGGCTATTATGATTATCTTGGGAATAACTCTGCTTTTGCTTGCAATAGTATATCCTTGGCTTATACTATTGGCAGCTGCCATTTTTTATTTTGCTTACAAGTACAAAGCACCTGATAAAACATCCAAAACTAATGAGATATATCATGTTAAAGAAAATGCTCATACACCTGGATTTACTGAATATTTCTTAATAACTGATCCTAAACAACTTCCGAGTAAACTGGTTTTTATTGATTTTGAAACAACTGGTTTATCTTCTCTAACTGACAGGATTGTAGAAGTTGGTATTGCAACCTATGAAAATATGGAATTAGTTGATACCTATTCACAGCTTATTGATCCTGAAATAAATATCGATCCCAAAGCATCAGCTGTAAACGGCATTACTTATGCTATGGTTAAGGGCAAACCTAAGCTTAAAGATGTGATTAGTGAGGTATACCAACGTATAGAAGGGCAAGTAATTGTTGGGTATAACATTGATTTTGATCTTAGTTTTCTAAAATATGCCTTATCAGAAAATAATACGGAGTTATCTGATGTGAGAGCTTTTGATGTTTTGCGCTTGGTTAAAGAAACACTTAGATATAAAGATACTGGTGATAGAAAGCTTGAATCAGTAAAAAAATACTTTGGAATAGAATCTAATGGCCATAGAGCATTGGACGATTGTATTACCACTCATGAAGTATTTAAAAGGTGTTTAAAGCTTCAGGAGAATTATAGGCTTCAAGCTGAAGCGAAGTTCAATGAGCGGCTATCAAATCTAAATGAAATGGAAAAAAATTTCATATCAGAATTGGAAAAAAGACTTGAGGCTATTGGATTGAAAGATAAAATGGTATTCGATATCAAAAGTGATAATACCATTAACTTCATGCTCGGAAATGCTCAAATTGGCAGGGTAAAGCTAAGAGGAAGAAAATATAAGATGCAGCTTTTAGATCAAAACAACGTTATGTGGCTTGATATCGACTCATATGATGAAGCTGTTACTAATCTGAAACAGTGGGTTAAATATAGTCAATACTTGAGTTCTTAATGGTATTCATACCTTATGATCACGGGATACGGTTACAACAAGTTTATCTTATCAAAATTGAGTGCTTGGTTTTGGTAGAGCGGAAGGAGCGTTATGTATAGGTTCAGGGCACTGTGCCCTTTTTTGGAGGGCATGTTTCCATAGACCAGTTAAGAATACTTGATTTAGCCCTCGACGGTATATTATTCCGCTAGAGTAGGACAAAGCGCCGAAAGAAGCAGGTTTTTTGCGAAGAAGTATAGAAGAATGTGGGACCGAAGAAACCGAAAACAAATAAGTCCATAGGACCTAGTTAAGGAGATAATTACGTGGCACGATCAACAGTACATTACGCAGATAATAAAACCAATAATGCCTTAAAGGCATTACATAAAAAGCTAAGACCCGCTGGAACACCGGTTCAAAGAGTTGAGTATATTATTGAATTGCTTTTACTTCGAATTTTTGAAACAAAAGTTAAACAAGATGAAGAATTTAAACCTTTAAGGAACCTGTTTGCCAGTGATTATAAATGGAAGAATCCCAAGACAGGTAAAGAGGAATCAAATGAAAACCGATTATTCTCATATTTAACTACAGTTTCAAATGAGCAAATATTATTGGAATTGAATGATAATTTCTTCCCTTTTTATTCAACCGTATTGCAAAGCGCAAGGAGAGTATTTACAGGAAATCTCCCGCAGAAGGTACAGGACCAGCTGGTATTAATAGAGGAGGTTTTCAGTAACTCAAATTTTTCAAATAATGTTAATAGCGGCAATCTTGGTGAAGTTATTAGCATTATTGCCAATGATATTGAAGAAGCCAGACTGCTTAAAACTGATTTATTAGGTGATGCAATCGAGTCTGCTTTGAGTGAAACAGGAGGAACAAAGGATATTGGATTATTCCGTACCCCAGACCATGTTCGCCAGTTTATGACGGCTATAATTGAACCTAGTTTTGACGATTTAATATTTGATCCTGCTTGTGGTACAGGTGGATTTTTATTTGATGCCTTTGAGTTTGTTATGAGAAGAGTTGACCCTGATCGAGAATGGCCCGGGGAAAAAGCACACCCTGAATTAAGAGAGTGGTTTGATAAATACTTCAATGCCAACCAAATTGATTTTCCAAGTATTGAACAGTCAAGACAATTTTACCGTAGTGGTGTTACGGGAATTGAATATCTAGGAATGATCAGAAAGATGGCCGCAATCAATTTTTATATTCGCGGGCTTAATCCAGCTAATATTGAGCAAGGGGATTCATTGGCTAAATATAGTCCTGTTACTGATCATGAAAGTAAAACTGTAGTTCTTGCCAATCCACCCTTTGGCGCACAACGAGATCAAGAGGCTTATCCGGATGTTTGGAGTGAATATTCCAAGGAATCGGAGACCACTATTTTATTTGTGAAACTTATGTTTCAACATTTAAAACAAGGCGGCAGATGCGCTGTGGTTGTGTCGGAGGGGTTTCACACCTGGGATCAATTCAGTGCCAAGGCATTACGCAGGATGCTGCTTGAAGAAGCACAACTAAAAGCCGTTATTTCACTGCCTCAGGGCATATTTGTAAGCAAAAACGGACAAGGACCCAAAACCTCTATTCTGGTATTTGAAAAAGGTGGACAAACCGATTGGACCTGGTTTTACAAAGTAACTAACGATGGATACACTATGGGAACCAACCGAAAGTGGCAAAAAGGGAATCAACTGACCGAATGTCTGACCTTGTGGCATGAATTTGTAAAGCAAGGCAAACAACCACCTGCAAGCATAAATCAATTCTGTATTCCTGCAGAATGGATAAAAACCCTTGACCCAAGAGTAAAAGAAAAAATCCGGACGGAAACCCGTATTGACATGGAGGAAAAAGGGAAAATTGAGCGGGCCAAGAAAGCACAAGCATTGGATAAGAAAATAAAAGCTAAGAAAGCCAGTGAAGCCGACAAACAAATGGAATTAAAAAAAATTGATCAGATGCTTGAAAACCGCATAAAAAATGAAATAGCCAAGCGAATTGATAAAGCGCATAATTATTCGTTTAACCTGGCCAGTTATAGAAGCAGTTTGAGCGATAGCCAGCTTGCGGAGTGGTCTGAAGCATTAAGTCAAATTGAACCGGCTGAAGCAAAATCCTTGGATGAAATATACAAAAATCTTAACACCGGCAAACCTGAAACCATTCTGCAATATCTGGTCAGGCTTGATCCGGCTAGTGCCCTAGAAGCTGATATTGTGCGAGAATATGTAGGCAATAATGATGATAGCAGAGTTGATGGGCACAAGGAGATTTGCACCATCAGGGAGATATTAAAAAGCGGTGCAAAATATCCAATGGTAAAGTTAAAGGATTACTTGATCTTAAACAAGAAAAAAATAAAACCTGCTAAAAATCCGGATATGAAATATAAGGTGCTCGGAGTAAGCAATGAAACCGGTGTTTTCTTAAACGAAAAACTTCATTCAGAAGAAACTAGTCAAAGTTATTATATAGTGGCTAAAAATGAGTTCTGCTATAACCCCTATAGAATAAATGTCGGTAGCATTGGTTTGAATTTATTTGATTATAATAATCAGATTATAAGCGGAGCTTATGTAGTTTTTGGCTGCAACGAAGATGAATTGAATCCCCGGTATTTGGAAGCGCTTGTTAACAGCAAATGCTTTCAGGACTATGTAAATGAAAAAGCCAGTGGTGGGGTGCGTATGAACTTCAAGTATGAAGATATGTGTGCTTGGGAAATTCCGTTGCCTTCTATTGAAGATCAAGCCGCCATTGTTGCTCAAATAGAAAAACAAAAAGCTATTATTGAAGGTACAAATAAGGTTTTGGAAAATTGGGAGATTGACTTTATTTCATACTTTAGAAAGTACAAATTTTCGCAAAGACCACTTTCTGAATTAATAATTGACTCACTATATGGATCTTCAGTAAAAGCAGACTATCAAGAAGAAGGCTATAATGTTTTAAGAATTGGAAATATAGGTTTTTGTGGCTTTAAACTTGATGATATTAAAAAGTCTTTTCTAAGCGATAAGGAATTTAATAAATACAAGCTATCAAAAGGTGATTTTTTAATCGTGCGTTCAAATGGCAATCCAAGTCTGGTTGGTAAATGTGCTGTATGGAATTCAGATGCACCTTTTGTCTATGCTTCATATTTAATTAGGTTTAAATTCAATTTAGAAGAAATAGAACCTAAGTATGTCATGTATTTTTTAATGAGTCCTATAGGCAGAGCATTATTAAATCCTAAAGCAGGTGGTGGAACATATAATATCAGTTCCACAGAATTTCAAAAAATACAAATTCCATATCCGGAAATTACTGTACAACGACAAATTACAGATGAACTTGATGCCAAACTGAAAGTCCATAATGGAGTACTTGAGATGAAGAAAGAAGCCGAAAATAGGATTGATATAATACTTGCTGATGTATGGGGAATGAACTAGCAAAATATATAACTGAGGAGGTGGAGGATGGGCAAGAAGATAAACGAGGCAACTTCTACGGATTTACCGGTAATTATAAAACTGATTAATGATTATGGTTGGAAAATTGAAGATACCTTGCTTTACCAGCAGACCTATGACATACCAGAAAATTTGAAGAAGGATTTCCCCAATTTCAAGAATATCAGACCTGATATTGTGTTGCAGGATTTGAATGGCGAGATCCTGGCTGTTATTGAAAATAACCTGGACAAGGAAAACAAAGATCTTTTAAAGTTGCGTACGATCGTAACCAGAGTATTAAAGCCGCGCTTTCTGTATGCTTGCAGTTCTGAGCGTATTTTATTCTATGACAACGCCTGGCGGGGATTGGAGGCCGGAGAGTTTAAACAGGTTAATTCCTTCATGACTTTGGAAGAGATGAAACTCAAGCTTGAACAACAAAAGAAAATAGCTGCTGATAGAGCAATTCTTATTGATACAACCATCGCTGGTGGGTACGATCCCACAGTAGGAAAAGAGCGTACATATCAATTGGACTGCATAAACACTATTATTGATAAATACAAAGCAGGTAAGCAGAAAATGCTTGTTCACATGGCCACCGGTCTTGGAAAAACCCGAACTGCCGTTGCTCTGGTAAAGGCTTTGCTGGATGGGGGATTAATCAAAAGGGTTTTATTTGTAGTTGACCGGAGAATGCTGGCCAAGCAGGCTGTTGATGATGGGTTTTCACTTATTAGCGGAAAATATACTTCCAGTTGGATAACCACTTCCAATTTTAGAGCCAGAAAACATGCGAGCATTCATGTGGTGGTTATTGATACACTGGAATTGATTCACAGCGATTTGCCTTCCACATTCTATGATTTATTAATTGTTGATGAATGTCATCGTAGTGTTAATGTTAACCGCAAACTGATATTTGACCATTTCCTGTGCCCGCGCATAGGAATGACCGCTACACCCAGGATAGCTATCCCTAAAGGTGGTTCAGATGTAGATGAAGAAGACCTGGCGATTATTGATACGTATAAACTATTTGGCTGCGAGAGCGGTGAGCCCGATTTCCAGTTTGATCTTGCCAAAGGGATTGATGAAGAATTTCTGGCTCCGTATAAACCTATTGAACTAATATCTTCTTTGGTCGAAGAAGCTAGAGAAAAAGGCATTGAATTTGACCATGTACTTGACCCGAAAGAAAAATATGTAATTGAATTGGGGGAAGAAAAGCAATTAACACTGGAGCAGCTAAACCGCAAATTTATTTCAGAAGAAAACTGCTTAAGAATTGCAGAAGAACTGAAGAAAAACACCCAATATGGTGAAAAGGTTATTCTGTTCGGAGTAAGCCAAGCCCACTGCCAGGAACTGGCCAAAGCTATTAACAAGGTTTTCGATAACGATAATACTGAGAAGCCCTATTATGCCGAAGAGATTATTTCGGAAAATAACCAATTGAATGAAACATTAAAAGCCTGGTTTAAGAAACCCTATCAAAAACCATATATAGCAATTTCTGTGGATATTTTGAGTACAGGTGTGGATATCCCATGTGTTCGCTATATTGCCCTGGCGGCTCTTACCAAATCAACAGGAAAATACATTCAGATGATTGGCAGGGGAACTCGGCTTGACCCTAAAACGGGTAAATTCAGTTTTCAAGTTCTTGACTTTGTTGGACTTTGTGAACAAATGGAAGATAACGGAAAAGGCACAGCCAGGGAGAACACGAAAGTTGTAAGGCCTGGTGGAACAAAAGCACCGGCAGGAGGAGGGACAATAAGTCCTAAAGGTGATTACTTTTTGCTTGATAATCCTGATCCAGCCAATCTCATCCAGAGAGTAGAAATTCATGGCGATTCAATTACTATAAAGGATAATATTCCTATTGAGGAAGCAAAACGTATCTTTGAGGAAGAATTGAAGAAAAGTCAGGAACCTATTGTAGTAAACCTGCGAGAAAAGGCAGAGCAGTCCGATTACCAGCCTACAGATGATGAAATTGCAGAATTAATTTACTGGTTAAGTTTACCCAACACCTTTATGGATGAAGGCCATTTGCAAAAAATGTATGATTATCCGGAAGGTTCAGCCTGGGACTTTTTGCTGCATGCATTAGGTAAAAGGAGAATTCCAACCCCTAAGGAAAGAATCGAGAAGAATTATCTTTCATACATACACACATACGATTTTACAGATGAGCAAATTGCAATTCTAAAGAAAATCAAAGATGTTTTTGTAGCTAACATCACATCAAGACGAGACATTGATGTCAAGGAAATATTTGGAAACCCAATTTATGAAAGACTGATTGGTTCTTACGATTCAATTAATAAGGCGTTTGATGGTAGTTTTGATTCAACCATTAATGATTTAAAAAGCACATTTATACATGTTCCAAATAATAATATACAGCCTATTGAGATTCTCGGAGAACTATAGCTTGTTTGTGAAGAATAATGCCGGCTTGTGGTGTAAAGACAATAAGTAAGGAATAGTAAATGTAGTGTGCCTGTACACGAAAAAGCTAGGCCAGTTTTAGGATGCGAATTCTTATGAAATTTTATGTTGGGATAACTGATTACGACTGGTTTAAGACTTTAACGCAGGTAAACTGCGATGAAGTGAACTTTTGGAAACCGGGAGGTCGCACTAATTTTAAAGCCCTAGATGAAGGGGAACTATTTCTATTTAAGTTACATAGCCCAAACGATTATGTTGTGGGTGGTGGATTCTTCCTGAAGTTTTCTATTTTGCCATCTTCATTAGCCTGGGAAGCATTTGGTGTTGCTAATGGGGCTAAAAGTTTATTAGAACTTAATAATAGGGTTTATAAATATAGAAAAACGAATCGGATATCAGATCCCGACCCGTACATCGGATGTATTATTCTGTCTATGCCCTTCTATTTTGATGAACAGAATTGGATTCGGGTTCCGCAAAACTGGAGCCGCAATATTGTTCAAGGCAAAACTTATGATACCGAGGAGCTTACTGGGTTGGCTCTTTATAAACAGGTGCAGGAAAAAATTCAATATCAAAACATGATACAACCTGTTGTAATGGACAGTTCTGAAAATCGCTACGAAAAAGAACAGACTATAAAACCTCGAATTGGGCAGGGAGCTTTTAAAGTGCTGATCACAGATGCTTACCATCGGAGATGTGCGATTACAGGAGAGAAAACCTTACCCGTATTGGAGGCTGCACATATTAAGCCGTACAGCTTGGAAGGACCTAATGAAATCAACAACGGATTGCTTTTGCGACGAGATTTTCATACCTTGTTTGATCGAGGATATATAACTATAGATAAGGATCTTACTGTAGAGGTAAGTCATCGCATAAAAGAAGATTTCGGCAATGGTAAAGTGTATTACGCCCACCATGGCAGTAAATTGATTATTTTGCCCGATCGAAAAGATCAGCTGCCAGAACCGTTTTATTTAGAATGGCACAATGAGAATGTTTACTTAGGATAGGTAATAATGAATAACCAGTGAAGGTTATGTTTTGGATATGATTAATAGTTTACCGAGCTGTCGATAATTATTTTTGAGATTGATTGCAGCACACATAACGTAAAATAGCTGATGGATTAATAAGTGTGGGAGGGTCGGCTATGGCAGGAGATCGTTCTTTTAAAGCTTATGTTGCAAGTCGTTTTTATAACGAGCTTTATGATGCTGTGTCCGGCTATTTGGAACAGAATTATAGTGATCTTGATGTCTCCTCCCAACTGGTGCGTACTATTGATAGTGCTGAATTGTCGGATATTGAAGTCAAACATGTCTTTATAGATGATCTGCCAGGTATGGAAATAGCATTTGATGTTCTACTTGAAGCTGTGTTTGAGATATCGGAAACTGACAGGCATAATGACCGGCATGATGAAAAAACACAGTGGTTCAAAGTTTCATGTACCGGTGACCTCTCTCAGGACCTTGATGATTTCGCTATTTCTGCTACGGAAGAATATAACTACCGCGGTAAGCAAGATAATCCTATGTCGGATTCACTTGTTCCCATTATATATAAAGAACAATTGGAAGCTGTAGCACGAGCCTTTTTGGAGGAGTATTATAAAGAAGCCTTATACGAGCCAATGGCTATTGATCCTACACTTCTCGCAGAACGCATGAGGCTTTTAGTCCAGCTAAAACATATCACTTCCGATTTTTCTACGTTTGGCCAGGTATTTTTCAGGGATTGCGAAACGGAATACTACGATAAAAGCAGTTCATCTTTCCAACAGATAAAAGTTAAAAGCGGCACAATATTTGTAGACCCTGATGCATATTTTTTACGCAATCTGGGGTCTGTTAATAATACCATCATTCATGAGTGTGTCCATTGGGATAAACACAGGAAAGCCTTTGAACTGGAACGGCTATACAATGAAAACGCCACTCAGATAAAGTGCCAAGTGGTAGGCGGCATAAAAGGCAATGGTAAAGATGCGACCGATTGGATGGAATGGCAGGCAAATGCTCTTGCACCAAGGATTCAAATGCCACTTTCGACATTTAAGACCAAGGCTTTTGAATTTATAAAGCGATTCCGTGCGGAAATGGGTACATCTGAACTTATTGATGTAATGGAGCCTGTCATTGATGCTTTGGCCATATTTTTCTGTGTATCCCGCATTTCAGCAAAAATCCGTATGATAGATGCCGGGTATGAAGAAGCTGTCGGCACCTTTACATATATCGACGGTCATTATGTTAAACCCCATGGATTCCGAAAGGGGTCTATAAGAGTAAACCAGACATTCTCATTGTCTGCCCAGGATGCGGCGGTCGAACGTATCTTTAACCAGGAGCTTCGTGCTTTAACTGACAACGGTGACTATCTCTTTATTGATAATCACTATGTATATAATGCTCCGCTTTACGTTCAGGCAGGTGAAAATGGCAAGCTTGAACTAACCGATTATGCACGCTCCCATATGGATGAATGTTGCCTTGTCTTTGACATGACCGTTACGAGCAAGGTGGCAGACAAATACCATACGGAGTGTTACTTGAATCGTGAGCCGAGTGATATAACCTTCGAAATCAAATATCATAACGGTTACCAGAATGCGCCACAGGAGCGTCAGATTGCTATGAGGAAAAAGCAGCAGGAAGAGGCTCTTGAAATCCGGAAGCAGATGACAGATGACCCGGAACAATGTATTGAACTGTTGCTGAAGTGGCGGGAAATGAATTATACCGATCTAGGTTTTGAAATCGACCGTGATCCAAAGACCATCAGCCGAACCGTAAAGGGTGAAACGACTCCAAGGGTAGAAACGGCGGCTCTTATCTGCTTCGGACTCCACCTTCCCCCTATTGTCAGTGAGAAACTTATGGCTGTTTTGCAGTGTTCGCTGAATCCGCTGAATCCAAATCACCAATGGATTAATGAGGCACTTCACATTAAATACCCAGAGCCTATATGGGCTGTTCAAGATTATTTATCTCAATATGGCGTAGAAATTTAAAATAATTTTCGATGAAAAACGGACATGTCGTGTCCGGTCCATATAATATGAAAGCAGACTTGTGGCAATACAGGGTCTGCTTTTTTGATTTTTGTCTCAGTCAAAACCAAAAGTTAAATTGAATAAATAGTAAAGAGAATAATTAGTATTGACCGATACGTAAAGAAATGATATTATATTGATTAAATAGTAGAAAGGAGTATGCCGATATGACCACTGAATTCAATAAACAGTTGATGCTTGATAACATAGCTTTCCTTTTGAAAGAGTTCGGGAAAAAAATAGGTGAACTAGAGACTGATGCTGGTGTTAGTCCTGGATATATTTCCAGAATAAGCAAGGACGGCAATACAAAGCCGGGAATAGAGTTTATTATGAAGGTCGCAGATTCTTTGAACACCAGCATGGATACATTGTTGAATGTAGAACTTGCAGAAATGACTCCAACTGAACGGTACCTGGTGTCTTTCCTCGAGAAATTAAATAAGGACACCTTAGACGATAAATTGGATTGGAATAAAGAATCCGCAGACCGACTTAATCGAGCCGAAACAGATAAAAATGGCAATTCGGATCATCCACTTCTGAGTTACGAAACTTTTTATGAAGAGGGTGAGTCCGACTATCCTGATGAGGTTTCAAGAGTCGTTTTTGTTTCTAACGCCTTTGATTGTAAAACCTATATTAATGGAGATTGCTTCAATTTACGTTTAAAAAACGGATCGGTCCTTTATCTTATGAGCATCAGCAAGTCCGTTCATAGGGTAAATGACCCAGACGCTTTTGCAAAAGAAATTTGGATGTATACACCAGGCACTGGAGCAAATTTTCTGTGCAGTAATAAAGATAAATCTCCATTGGCAGATTTGGTAGAAAACCTGTATACAACGGTAAGCGAGCGTATGAAGCACCCAAGGTTAAAAAATGAACTTCAGTATGTAATTGATGCCTTTATGAAAGATGATATAAGTGATGATGAAGATGATGATACAATCCCATTTTAATTAGAGCGTATGGAGGAAGGCATATGATTAAACAACCTATACGAAATCTGCATAGTTCCAGACCAACGCCCCAGCGATTCTGCGATGTTATCGTTGATGGCGAGAAGGTTTATCTGGAACAAAAAATTAGCAAGTATAAATATATAACCATTCCCTGGGAGGATGTTGTACATCAAGTAAAAGCTGCGATAGCAGTTGATAAAGAGAAACTACCGCAATCTGCCCCGTAACCAATCGAGGAGCAAACCGCCGGAGTTATCTATGAAAGCCGTAAAAGGCTGAAATAGATAACTCCGGTTTTTTTTATTTACATAGGTTTTGACAGGACATGACATGTCCATTTTCAAAAAAATATCCGTGCTACATTAAGTTTATAGATAAGCAGCAATGCTTTCTAAATAAAATCTCAATGTCCGAGATGCGCATTAGGACGGCGGGATGCATAGAGAGTTCAGAACACAGTGATGAAGACTGTGTTTGGAATGAAGATGCACCCATCGTGATTTCGTGCGCCCATTTTTCGGACAAGCGAGGCCTGTGGACATCTTCTCCACAGGCTCTTTTTGTGTCCCACCGTCAATGCCTCGGACGGAAAGGACGCGAAAATGCAAAATACAGTCAATCAAGAAACAAAGCAGTATTACCTCACCATTGATGGTCAAGAGGTAAAAGTAAGTGAAGAGGTGTACAGAGCCTACAAACGTCCGATCTGGGCTGAACACAAGCGAAAAGAACGTGAGAAAAGATGCATCATTAGCGATGGTAAAGGCAGAACAAAACGATGCACTGAAGATTGCAGTAAGTGCGATAAGCAGCGAACAGGCAGTGCTCTCTCACTAGAAAGATTTAAAGAAGAAGGTTTCGAGATAACCGACCCCGTTGACATTGCTGAGTTTGTTGCGGACAAACTTCTCCTTGAAGAACTGTATGCGGCACTAAAGGAGCTGGATCCGGAGGAGCGGTCGCTTATAGACGCCCTCTTCTTTAAGAGCCGAACTGAGCGGGATTATGCAACCGATATCGGCTTGAAACACCAAAGTGTGAACAAAAGCAAGAAGAAAATCCTAGAAAAACTACGTGTACTTATGGAAACAAAAAAATAAAAACTCCGGCCTTGGTTGCCAAACCTCCCCTTGCTGTCCTGTGGATGGCGAGGGGAGAATAATTTCCCCCGGAAACGGAGGTAACCATATGCAAACAAAGGCAAACAGAACAGATACAGTCCTGCGTGATGCCGAGTTTGATGAGGAACTCGCTGGTATTCTTGCCGCAATAAGCGTAGTGTCCAGACGACTTGCTAAGAAGCTGCTCGCACTTCAACAGCAAGATGCATTTAAGGGGGAAGGAGGAAAACCAGATGGGCAAGATGAGTGAACTATCGCTTGCGATAACAGAACTACGAAACGCTGCTCAATCACTTATTAGTGCAGCGGATTCTCTCGCTGACTTATTAGCTGGTAGCGGTGGTATTCAGGCAGAAGAACAACCAAAGACAGAATCTTCTACACCAGCAGAAAAACCTCTCACATTAGAGTCTGTTAGGGCTGTTCTTGCGGAGAAGTCCCGTAGCGGTCACACCGCTGAGATTAAGGCTCTCTTAGAAAAGCATGGTGCGGCGAAGCTTAGTGAGATTGACCCGGCCAAATATTCTGCACTGCTTGCGGAGGCGGAGGTATTGGGAGATGGGTAAACATGCACTCCTTTCAGCATCTTCAAGTCATATCTGGTTAAATTGCCCTCCCGCACCTAGACTTAGCCAGCAATATGAGGATAAAGGCAGCAGTTATGCCGCTGAAGGAACGGAGGCTCATACCCTGGGGGAGTACAAGTTAAAAGCCGCTCTTGGCATAAAGGCTAAAGATCCCACCGCCGGCCTTGCCTACTATAACGAGGAAATGGAAGAATGCGCTACTGGTTATGCCACCTATATTTTAGAACTTGTGGAAAAGGCAAAGCAGGAATGCGCCGACCCCATGGTCCTTATTGAACAGCGTCTTGATTTCTCCAAATACGTTGAAGGCGGCTTTGGTACCGGTGATGCTTTAATTATCGCTGATGGGACGCTCCACATTGTTGATTATAAGCATGGCCAGGGCGTTTTGGTGGAATCAGAGGACAACCCGCAAATGAAATTATACGCCTTGGGTGCTCTGGAG
>NZ_DIPG01000059.1:45822-46173 GCF_002426325.1 Syntrophomonas sp. UBA5494
ACTGGAACTGTTCGATGGCATCTATGACATCAACACGGTCAGTATGACCATTTATCAGCCCCGTAGGGATAACATCAGCACCCATACTGTTTCCAAAGAAAGCCTTTACCAGTGGGCTAATGAGGTTTTAAAGCCTACCGCCCTTCTTGCTTACGCCGGGGACGGTAACTACCGCTCTGGTGAGTGGTGCAGATTCTGTAAAGCAAAACACGAATGCCGCGCCAGAGCTGAATACAATATGGAGCTTGCCCGCTACGACTTTAAACTGCCGCCACTCTTGGAAGATGACGATGTTGAAGACATCCTCAGTAAAATTGATGTTCTGGTATCGTGGGCTTCTGACATCAAGGA
>NZ_DIPG01000059.1:46246-61760 GCF_002426325.1 Syntrophomonas sp. UBA5494
GACGATCTTGTTTCGTGGGCTTCTGACATCAAGGACTACGCCTTACAAGCCGCTCTTGGCGGGAAGAAATGGCAAGGGCTAAAACTAGTAGAAGGCAGGAGCAATCGCAGATATACCGATGAAAATGCAGTTATCCAGACAGTAGAAGCTTCAGGTTACGATCCCTACGAACATAAGGTAAAAGGCATCACCGCCATGGAAAAGGCTCTCGGAAAAGCCAAATTCGCTGAACTGCTTGGCGGGCTTGTCGAAAAGCCGCAAGGTAAACCAACGCTCGTGCCGGAGAGTGATAAGCGTCCGGCTATGAATACTGCAATAAATGATTTTATTGAAATTTAAGGAGGAAAAAATTATGTCTAAAAAAGTCAACCAGAACCCTATGAAAGTTATCACAGGTCCAAATACGCGCTGGTCTTATGCAAATGTATGGGAGGCAAAATCTATTAATGGCGGCACTCCAAAATTCTCGGTATCACTTATCATCCCTAAGTCTGACACTCAAACCCTGGGTAAAATCAAGGCTGCCATTGAAGCCGCTTACCAAGAGGGCGAAACAAAGCTAAAAGGCAATGGTAAAAAAGTACCTCCCCTTTCTGCTATTAAACAGCCCCTTCGTGATGGGGATCTTGAGCGTCCCGATGACCCAGCTTATGCCAATGGATATTTTATCAATGCCAACTCTGCAACTGCTCCGGGAATTGTAGATGCTGATCTTCAACCTATCCTTGAACGTTCTGAAGTTTATAGTGGGGTTTACGGCAGAGCCAGCATCAATCTATATGCTTTCAATAGCAATGGCAATAAAGGAATTGCCTGCGGTCTTAATAATCTACAAAAAATCCGTGACGGTGAACCCCTCGGCGGCAAGTCCAAAGCGGAGGATGATTTCGCCACTGACCCTGATGAGGATTTCCTTTCCTAATTAATTTACATTTATGGGCAGCGAATTTTTTCTTCGCTGCCCTACTTCTATATAAGGAAAGGAGCGTTTAATGAAAACATTGGAGATTGATATTGAAACCTTCAGCAGTGTAAATCTCGCTAAGTCTGGTGTTTACCGATATGTCGAAGCATCCGATTTTGAAATTATACTTTTCGGCTACAGCGTGGACGGTGGTCCTGTTCAAGTGGTCGATCTTGCCTGCGGAGAGAAAATACCAGGCGATGTGCTGACAGCACTGACAGATGATAGCATTACGAAATTTGCCCACAACAGTGCATTTGAACGTATATGCCTCTCACGCTATTTGGGCTACCCGACTGGTGAATATCTCGACCCCAGTTCATGGCGTTGCACGATGATATGGTCAGCCTATATGGGGCTGCCCCTTTCCCTTGAAGGAGCTGGTGCGGTATTAGGTCTTGAGAAACAAAAGCTGACGGAGGGCAGAGATTTAATTCGCTACTTTTGCACTCCCTGCAAACCTACCGCTTCTAATGGCCAAAGAACTCGCAATCTGCCTATACATGCCCCTGATAAATGGGAGGCATTCAAGGCATATAACCAAAGGGATGTAGAAACAGAAATGTCCATTCAGGTTAAACTTTCAAAGTTTCCCGTGCCGGAGAGTGTTTGGGATGAATATCATCTGGATCAGGAAATTAATGACCGGGGCGTAGCTCTGGATATGGAGTTTGTGAGTTGTGCAATCCAAGCAGATGAACTTTCCCGCTCTATACTATTAGAGAAAATGGAAACATTGACTTCCCTTGATAATCCTAATTCCGTACAGCAATTAAAAGCGTGGCTGGCTGACAATGGCCTTGAAACAGATACTCTCGGCAAAAAGGCTGTATCTGAGTTATTGCAGACTGCACCGGAACCCCTTAGTGAGGTGTTGTCACTCCGTCAGCGGCTGGCAAAATCATCAATAAAGAAATATCAAGCAATGGAAAACGCTGTCTGCTCAGATAGTCGTGCTCGGGGAATGTTTCAATTTTACGGGGCAAATCGTACGGGAAGATTCTCTGGAAGATTAATACAATTACAAAACCTCCCCCAAAATCATATGACTGACCTAAAAGAAGCCCGAAACCTTGTACGCTCCGGCAACTTTGCGGCTTTGGAAATGCTCTATGATTCTGTGCCGGAGGTATTGTCGGAGCTTATACGCACCTCTTTTATTCCCAAGGATGGCTGCAAATTTATCGTGGCGGATTTTTCTTCAATTGAGAGAATTGTTTTAGCTTGGCTTGCAAGTGAAAAATGGGTGCTTGATGCTTACAAGGCAAAAAAGGACTTATATATAGCCACGGCAAGCCAAATGTTTCATGTGCCTATTAATCAGATAGATAAAAAGAGTCCACTCAGGCAAAAAGGTAAGGTGGCAGATTTAGCCTGTGGTTACGGCGGCTCAGTCGGAGCCTTAAAAGCAATGGGCGCTCTGGAGATGGGGTTAAGTGAAGATGAGCTTAAGCCCCTGGTTAACTCTTGGCGCTCGGCTAATTCAAACATTGTGCGCTTCTGGTGGGATGTTGACCGGGCGGCAATAAAGGCAGTTAGGGATCGGACCACAGCAGAAACACACAATATTCGCTTTTCCTATCAGAGTGGAATGCTCTTTATAACCCTTCCCTCCGGCAGACGCCTTGCTTATGTAAAGCCGCGAATCGGAATTAACCAGTTTGGTTCAGATTGCGTGACTTACGAGGGTGTCGGAGCAACGAAAAAATGGGAGCGGCTACAATCCTACGGTCCTAAATTTGTAGAGAATATCGTACAAGCTCTCAGTCGTGACCTCCTCTGCCATGCCATGCAAAATCTACGGCACTTTCCTATTGTAATGCACATCCACGATGAAATTGTTATTGAAGCTGAAAACCACATAACCACTGAAGATATATGTAAACAAATGACTCAACCCCCGCCTTGGGCAAAAGGACTGTTGCTCCGGGCTGACGGGTTTGATTGTACATTTTATAAAAAAGACTAAAAAAATACTACGGAAATTGGCAGGTACTGTCCTTTAGATAATGAGGGCGGTATCTGCTTTTTAAATTGACATTTTGGTTGCCAAACCTCCTCTTACTGTCCTGTGGGTATTAAGGGGCTAAAACCCTAATAAACACGAGGAGGCGAACCCTATGTTTTATGCAAAAGAAAAAATCACTTCTACAGTTGATATAACTGTAGAACTCCACGATGACAATGTGTTCTGCACCTGCCCCGGCTGCGGGTGTGAGGTGGAGATTGACCTGGCGGAACTATTCAGCGATGGAGAAAGTGACCTCCATGGAACTGCAGTTTACTGCCCAGACTGCAGTAAAGAGAAATTGGGTGTTGGCTTATGAGGATAAATAAGTTTAATTCTGAAGGTTACTACGACCCGACCCCTTATGAAGCCTTAACAAACATCATCAAAGACGAAAAAGAATTGTATCCCCCTAGCGCCGCACCTGCATTATCCGCAATTTATGGATGATGAAGACAAGGAAGAGCGAGAATTAGGACTTCGTTTTGCCCTTATTCTTCTCGGTAAATGTGATGAATTGTGGGTGTTTGGCGAGCGTGTTAGTAGTGGCATGGCACAGGAAATTGCTAAGGCGAAGAAACGCAATATGCCTATTAGGTGTTTCAACTATAGATGTGAGGAGGTCGGGAGATGAAAGATTTAATTGCAATTAATTATGATAACCAGAAACCAACCGTTAGTGGGCGTGAACTTCATGCAGCACTTAAAGTGGCTACTCAGTACAAAGACTGGTTTCCGCGCATGTGTGAGTACGGGTTTAAAGAAGGAAAAGACTATTGCTCATTTTTGAGCCATAGGTCTGACGGGCTTCCGGGCAAGCCGAGAACAGACCACGCTATTACAATTGCTATGGCCAAGGAACTTTGTATGCTCCAGCGTAGTGAGATGGGCAGGAAATTTAGACAATATTTTATCTCCATTGAGGAAGCTTGGAATTCCCCTGAAAAAATTATGGAACGAGCTTTACAAATTGCTAGGCAAAAAGCTATCGAAGCTGAAAAACAAATATTTGCTTTGACTGAAGAAAATGAAGCTCTCGAAATAGCCCTTAACACATCACTTCAGTTTTTTACAGTGGCCAAATATAACAAGGTTTTCAATATGGGCTGGAACCTTTCTGAATGCCAGTCTATTGGCAAGCGTCTATCAGCATATTGCCGCTCCCACGCTATTGAAATAAGGTTGTGCGAAACAAATGACGAAAGGTTTGGAACCGTTAACAGTTATCCCATCACTGCTTGGGAAGATTTCCTGGAGGTGGCACCGTGCGTGATTTAAAAATCGCCAAGCCAGAAAGGCGGGGTATGTCGATCAGATACTTCACCCATAAAGGTAGGGGGGAGGCTTTATAATGATTGAATTTACCCTCTACACAGCGGATTGTGCGGGAAACCTCTCAAACTGTTTTTACCCTAAAAAGACGGTAATTAAAGATAAGGATTCTTTCCTTGAAGCAATCAAGTTTGACCATGTTAGTGCGGAGTATAAGGACAATTATCGAAGCAACACCAATTTCATTACAGCTGATAATATTGTCCTTGATTGCGATAATGACCACTCGGATGATCTTAAAGACTGGGTTACTCCGGTTGATGTGGCTATAGCCTTCCCCGGGGTTTCCTATGCCATATCTTATAGCAGAAACCACATGAAGCAAAAGTCTGATAAATCTCCAAGGCCCAGGTTTCATGTGTATTTTATGACTCCAACAATTAATGACCAGGATGAATACGCCACCTTAAAACAAGAGGTCGCATTAAACTTTCCGTTCTTTGACACAAATGCTCTTGACAGCGCCAGGTTCATTTTTGGCTCAGATAATGGTGAAGTTGAGTTTTTTGAAGGGAGCCTGAATATTGTTGAATTCCTGGAGGATAGCAGCTTTGCCGACTGGGATGAGGAGCAGGAAGAAATACCCAAAGGAAAACGCAACAGCACCATGTCCCATTATGCCGGGAGAGTTATTAAGCGTTTTGGCAATACCGAGGAAGCGCACTCCCGGTTCCTAAAACAAGCGGAAAAATGCAACCCACCCCTGGAGGAAAGTGAATTAAATACTATCTGGAATAGTGCGGTTAGCTTTGGGAAAAAAGTAGCGGCTCAGGCCGGGTATATTCCACCAGAGGTCTACAACTCGGATAGCGTATTAAAACCATCGGATTTTTCGGATGTGGGCCAGGCTGTAGTTTTAGCAAGGGAGTATGAAAGTAAACTCAGGTATTCCCCTGCCACGGATTTCATCGTTTACAATGGTAGCTTTTGGGAGGAATCGAAACCAAAGGCACAGGCAATAGCCCAGGAACTCACCACCAGGCAATTGGAAGAGGCCAGATCTGAAATGAAAAAAGCGATGGATGAAATGGTGAAAAACGGGGCGGCCGAAATACTGGCCAATATGGGAGCTAAAAAGGCAGTGGCTGCTTTTAATGAACAGCAATCCCATGCCTTTGATATGTATGAAGCTGCAAGCACGTATAGAAAATATGCCATCAAACGTCGGGACTCAAAGGAGATAGCCGCATCATTAAAAGAAGCTCGGCCCATGCTGGAAATCAGGCAAAGTGATCTTGATACGGATGAGTTTTTACTAAACACCCCAAAAGGCACTTATGATCTAAGGCTTGGCACCAAGGTGGAGCATGACCCTAATCATTTTATTACTAAAGAAACAGCGGTGGAACCTGGTGCAGCAGGTATGGATAAATGGATGGATGCCCTAAATACCTTCTTCTTAAAAGACCGGGACTTAATTGATTATGTGCAAAAGGTAGTGGGACTTGCCGCCATTGGCAAGGTTTATGTGGAGGCTTTAATTATCGCCTATGGAGAAGGCCGCAATGGTAAATCTACCTTCTGGAACGCAATCTCCAGGGTGCTTGGTACCTATAGTGGCAACATTTCTGCAGACATACTGACAGTTGGCTGCAGGAGAAACGTAAAGCCGGAACTAGCCGAAGCGAAGGGAAAAAGGCTATTGATTGCTGCGGAAATGGAAGAAGGCATGCGCCTTAATACATCTAATGTTAAACAGCTTTGCTCCACTGATGAGATATATGCGGAAAAGAAATACAAGGATCCCTTTAGCTATATTCCGAGCCACACCTTGGTTTTATACACCAACCACCTGCCAAAGGTTGGAGCCATTGATACGGGTACTTGGAGAAGGTTAATCGTCATCCCATTTGCCGCAAAGATTGAGGGCAGCCAGGATATTAAAAACTACGGCGATTACCTTTTCGAGAATGCGGGCGGAGCGATACTCAGCTGGATAATCGAAGGATCTAGAAAAGTAATTAAGGACGATTACCAGAGAGATCTGCCGGAAAAAGTCAGGGATGCCATTTCAGCCTATAAGGAAAATAACGACTGGCTGGCCCACTTTCTCGACGAGTGCTGTGATCTGGATAAAGCTCTTACCGAAAAATCAGGCGAGGTATATAGAGAGTACCGGGCCTTCTGCATGAGAACCGGTGAGTATACAAGGAGCACAACCGATTTTTACACGGCTTTAGAATCAGAAGGATTTGAAAGACAAAAGACCAAAATGGGGGTTATTGTAAAGGGATTAAGGTTACGGTCTGAATTTCTCCTAGAATAGGCTATTTCCCCAAAGGTGCAGGTCGGTGCAAGTCATATTATAAAGTCTTCTATAGGGGTTAAAAAAAAGTCTATATAAAAAGTTATGTATATGACCTGCTACGACCTGCACCCCGGTTACCCCTGATGCTTAGGAGGCAAAAAATGCTTGAAAAACATATAGAACAAAAATTAGTACAGGCAGTTAAAAAAGCAAGTGGGATTGCACCTAAACTTATATGTCCCGGATTTGATGGAATGCCAGACCGCTTGGTGCTATTACCAAATGGGAAGATGGCATTTGTGGAATTAAAGGCTCCGGGTAAGAAACCCCGCCCACTACAGATAAAAAGACACGGGGTGTTACGGCAGTTAGGTTTTAAGGTTTATGTTTTGGATGACCTAGAGCAAATTGGAGGGATATTACATGAAATTGAAAATTCATTGTGACTGGTGTGGTCAAGAATTTAAACGGAAAAAATCACAAATCAAAGATAAGAACTACTACCTGAATAATGGTTCAGACAATCTTCTGCTAATAACAATGTCTGAACACTCAAAAATTCATGCAGCACAGAAAGAGAGGGATGTTTATGGACGGTTTATTAAATCGAACTAATCTGCATAAATACCAGGAATACAGCGTGAGGTTTATTATCGATCACCCAACTGCCGCCATACTGCTTGACTGCGGACTGGGAAAAACAGTAATCACACTCACGGCATTGAATGAACTTCTCTTTGATTATTTTGAGATGCATAAGGTACTTGTCATCTGCCCTTTAAGAGTCGGCAATGTATGGAAAAACGAAGTTCAAAAATGGTCACATATCAGAAACCTGAAATTAAGCGTAGCGATTGGGACGGAAACGGAGCGTCTTGCAGCTCTCAAAACCCCGGCAGATATCTATATTATCAACCGCGAGAATGTTAAGTGGCTTGTAGAGGATAGCTCCCTCCCCTTTGACTTCGACACTGTAATTATAGACGAGCTCTCATCCTTTAAAAATCATCAGGCTAAACGCTTCCGGGCTCTTATGAAAGTTCGTCCCCGGGTCAAAAGAATCATCGGTCTTACCGGCACACCTGCAAGTAACGGTCTAATGGATTTATGGGCCGAGTTTAGATTGCTTGATATGGGCCAGAGGCTTGGGAGGTTTATCGGCAGGTACCGAGAGGATTATTTCGTACCGGATAAGCGTAACCAGCAAGTAATATTTTCCTACAAACCAAAACCCGGTGCAGAAGATGCTATCTACCGACTGATTTCAGACATCACCATCAGCATGAAGGGTTCTGATTATCTCAAACTTCCGGAGCTGATTGTAAACGAAGTGCAAGTAAAACTTTCCGAAAAGGAAAAGGAAACTCTTGATGCCATGAAGCGGGATCTAATAACAACAATCAAGGGTGAGGAAATTACTGCAGCCAATGCCGCAGCATTATCGGGAAAACTCCTGCAGATGGCTAATGGCGCAGTCTATGATGATCAAGGTGCGGTGGTCCATATCCACGACCGCAAGCTGGATGCCCTTGAGGATTTAATTGAAGGTGCAAACGGCAAGCCTGTGCTTATTGCTTACTGGTACAACCACGACCTTGAGCGTATCTGCAAGCGGTTTGATGTTAGACAGATCAAAACCTCAAAGGACATCGCTGATTGGAATCATGGGGATATTCAGATTGCAGTTATTCACCCTGCTTCTGCGGGACATGGACTAAACCTTCAAAGCGGCGGTTCCACCCTCATCTGGTTCGGCCTTACCTGGTCTCTTGAGTTATATCAGCAGACCAATGCCCGTCTATGGCGGCAAGGTCAGAAGGACACGGTGGTTATCCACCACATCGTTGCCAAAGGAACCATTGATGAACAGGTTATGACGGCGATTCGCAAAAAAGAAAAAACCCAGTCCGACCTTATTAATGCAGTCAAGATAAATCTAACGGAAAGGAGAAAAACCGCATGAAGGATCCCTATGAAATGCTGGCAAATGCCATTGTCCTGCGGGCGGTCAGGGACTATCGCGACTCACTAAAAAAACTGAAAAAGTACCCCAACAATAAGTCTGCTTTATATACCAAACGTGAAGTAGAGCGGTTTTTCCATTCCGACTGGTACGCATCGCTTACTACAGTTGACCCGGAGATGCTTATAGAAAAACTTAAGGGGGAGGTTATATGATGACGGCGAAAGAATATCTCGGACAGGCTTATCGCCTGGACCAACGGATAAATAGTAAATTAGAACAGGTGGCTTCACTTAACGAGCTCGCTACAAAAGCTACATCCACTCTTACCGGCATGCCGAAGAATCCTAACCGGGCAACATCCAAAATGGCAGATGCAGTGGCTAAAATCGTGGACCTGCAAGCAGAAATAAATAATGACATTGATCGTTTAGTGGATTTAAAGCGGGAGATTGTAGGAGTCATTAAGACAGTCAATAACCCTGAATATCAGACTCTCCTTGAGAAACGATACCTTTGTTTTGATACTTGGGAACAGATCGCTGTGGATATGGGATATAACGTGCGGCATGTCTACCGAATACACGATGATGCGGTTGGAATAATTCAAATTCCTTAAAGTTGTCACCTAATGTCACTGTTTGTCAGTATTGCTTTTGTGATACTATCAAGGTAGATAAATATAAAGATCCAGGGCCTTCGTGGAAAAATCTGCGGGGGCTTTTTTCATGGCCAGAATTGAGGTGAGGAAATGCCAAGGAAGCCTAAAAGACCCTGTTCTTACCCCAGCTGCGGTCGGCTCGTTAGTGACGGGCAATACTGCGCTGAACACCAAAAAACTATGAATAGAAATTACAACAAACATCAACGCGACCCTGCATCCAACAAACGATACGGCCGTGCATGGAAACGCATCCGCGATAGATACATCAAGGTCCACCCCCTTTGTGAAGAGTGCCAAAGGCAAGGCAGGCTTACCCCTGCTGAGGAAGTCCATCACATCCTTCCCCTATCGAAGGGCGGAGGAAACGAGAAGAACAACCTCATGTCTCTTTGTAAATCCTGCCACTCCCGAATCACTGTCGAGAGCGGTGACCGGTGGGGGCAGTCAAATCTCTAAAACCTTTTTTAGCGGACAGCGGCGGGGGGCTTCGTGTTGAAAAATACCGGTTCAAAGGGGGGATTGAAGCCGTGTCTGGAAAGGAGGTGATGGCGTATGGCAAAAGACGGAACAAACAGAGGCGGCAGGCGAGTTCGTGCAGGAGACAAACCAGATCCTCTTGCAGATAAAATCAATAAAGGTAAAACCGCAAAAATACTGGAAGTGCCGGACATAACCCCTGAGTCGATACTGGAAGTTGAGGACTTAGATGTGGACTCTGATCTTTACGGAGAAGATATGCCTGCGCCAAGCGACTACCTTAGCACCAGGCAAAAGGACGGAAAGCCTTTAGGGGCGGATGCACTATTTATCGAAACCTGGAAATGGTTAAGAGACCGAGGCTGCGAAAAATTTGTTAACCCAAGGCTAATTGAAGCTTATGCTCAAGCCTTTACACGATACATTCAATGCGAAGAGGCCATTAGCACTTACGGGCTTTTGGGAAAACATCCTACCACAGGCGGAGCAATCGCCAGCCCCTTTGTGCAGATGAGTCAGTCATTTCAGAAACAGGCAAATCTCTTATGGTATGAGATTTTTGACATAGTAAAGCAAAACTGCACCACCGCTTTTGTGGGCAATCCCCAGGATGATATTATGGAGGCCCTTTTATCCAATAGGAAGGGACGGTGATAATAAGTGAATTCAACAGAACGTTTTGAAAAAGTAAATATAGATAAACTGGTACCCTATGCTAGAAATGCTCGTACACACAGCAAGGAACAGATTCTCCAACTTAGAGCATCGCTGAGGGAATTTGGATTTGTCAACCCGGTCATTGTGGACAAGGATTTAAACATCATAGCAGGTCATGGCAGAATCCTGGCTGCCAAGGAAGAAAGCGTCAAGGAAGTCCCTTGTGTATTTGCAGAGCATCTTAGCGAAGCGCAAAAACGAGCTTACATTATTGCCGACAATCGCCTGGCCTTAAACGCAGGCTGGGATGCTGAGATGCTTTCGGTAGAGATTTCTGATCTTCAAGGTGTAGATTTTGATATCTCCCTTCTTGGTTTTGACGATGCGGAGTTAAATAAATTGTTGAGCGATAATGATGATGTCCAAGAAGATGATTTTGATGTAGATACGGAGCTAAAAAAACCTACTACTACTAAACTGGGTGATATTTGGCTTTTAGGAAAACATCGTCTTGTTTGCGGTGATTCCACTAAGGCTGAAACATTTGAACTATTGATGGATGGAAAACAAGCTAACCTTACAGTTACAGATCCGCCTTACAATGTAAATTATGAAGGAACAGCTGGAAAAATTAAAAATGATAATATGGCTAATGAAGCATTCTATAACTTCCTGCTTGCATCGTTTAAAAACATCGAAGCAGCAATGGCAAAGGATGCTTCTATTTATGTATTCCATGCGGATACTGAAGGGTTGAATTTCAGAAAGGCTTTCTCTGATGCTGGTTTTTATCTTTCCGGCACCTGCATTTGGAAAAAGCAATCGCTGGTTCTGGGACGTTCTCCCTATCAGTGGCAACATGAGCCTGTGCTCTTTGGCTGGAAGAAGTCTGGCAAACACAACTGGTATGCCGACCGCAAGCAAACTACCATTTGGGAATTTGAAAAGCCGAAAAAGAATGCAGATCATCCAACAATGAAGCCTGTTACACTGGTGGCTTACCCTATTTTAAACTCAAGCTTAACTAATTGCATCGTTCTTGATCCCTTCGGCGGCTCCGGAAGTACACTTATTGCCTGCGAGCAGACGAACCGAATCTGTCATATGATTGAGCTTGATGAAAAGTTCTGCGATGTTATTGTGAAGCGATATTATCAGAACTTTCCTGAAAACGCTATAAAACTAAACGGCAGCCCTGTAAATCCAGAGCTGCTGTTTAAAGACTCCTGATAAACAAAATTGAACCTCCAATGGTTAGAGATGGTGCCAGGTATAGATATCAGGGTGCTCAATGCTTGACCGCCGCCAAACCTTAAGTCGCATATTCTAAATAATATAACTCACATACCACTTGCTATTTACAGCTTTCAGAGTGATATATGTTACTACCAAAAAAGAAAGGTGGTATGGAAAATGAGAATTGACTACAATATGACAGGCCCAAGACGCAAAGCCCTGGTAGAAGCTATCAGCCAGGAACTAAACGCCCCAGTAAAATACCTGGGTGCTCCTACCTTCACTTATGTGGTGGACAGCTATAACGTTGACAGGAACGGGGTGCTTGCAGGTAAGGACAACCCCGGACTGGTTGCTGACCTTTTAGGATTACATGATTTCAAAGCGGTTTGTGAAAAATATGATGCCCCGCTTCCTGAAGCAGAGCCCGTTCCAGAGGATTTGCAGATCCCCTTTGAAGCTGCTCTCGGCGGCAGGATTAGTCCTTATAAGGACTATGAGGAACTGCCTTTTAAAGATTCAGCATTACAAGAAGAAGTAGATTCCTTGACCATCGAAATGCCAAGGGCAGATTTTACTGATGCAGCGATTGAAAACCTAAAAAGACTGGTAGAAAGCAAAGAAACTCTCATTAAGAAGGCTTTGGATACCGACTCAGTTCCGGTAATCGTTGAAGAAGAAATCATAAGTTTTCCTTGGTTTAGGGGTGAGCGGAACTCCGATGAAATCAAAGCCTACACCCATTTTATTGCGGCTCTTTGCGAAATGGCCAAGACGCAGAAAAGGGTTAATGCCAGAGAAAAAGCTGTGGAAAATGAGAAGTATGCCTTCCGTTGCTTCCTCCTGAGGCTGGGCTTTATAGGCCCGGAATACAAAGCTGAGCGCAGAATTCTTTTGTCTAAACTAACCGGCAGTGCTGCTTATGCGAAGATAAAATAAAGGCAAGGAGGATTAAGAATGCTTAAAGAAATACACCCGGAAATGCTAAAACAGCTAAGAAGCTATTATCCACCAGGCACAAGGGTAATGCTTATCAGAATGAATGACCCCTATACCAAGCTTCAGCCCGGCACTAAAGGCACTGTCACTGGTGTTGATGACATTGGAACAATCCATGTAAATTGGGATTCTGGTAGCTCTTTAGGGATAGCTTTTGGCGAAGATGAATGCCGGAAAATTGGGGGGGCCAGAATATGAATGAGAAGATTAAGGAGCAGATACTAATTATTAGGAACAGCGGTGTTACAAATATGTTTGATGTTAATAGAGTCCAGCATGAAGCTAACTGCCTAGGCTTTTACGAGTTGGTTTTATATTTGGAAGAGCATAAAGATGAATACGGTCGTTTTATTCTGACTGGTGAAACACCGTAAATAGATTTTTAAAAGCAAGGGGCTTTCAAGCGAAGGCTCTTTTCTTTTGCCCATTTTATATTTTGGAAAGGAGGCGGCACTCATTCGGAAACTAAAGAAATACACCTCCACAAAGTTTATGGCGAAGGATTCAGTTTATTGCCAGGATGCCGCCGACTATGCTGTTTCTTTTATACAGGCCCTTAACCACACTAAAGGTACATGGGCGGGAAAACCCTTTGAGCTTATAGACTGGCAGGAACGGATTGTAAGAGATGTTTTTGGTATTTTAAAGCCTAACGGATATCGACAGTTTAACACCGCTTATGTAGAAATCCCGAAAAAGATGGGTAAAAGTGAGCTAGCCGCTGCTATTGCTCTCCTTCTTACTTGTGGTGATGGAGAAGAACGAGCTGAAGTTTATGGCTGTGCCGCTGATCGCAATCAAGCATCTATTGTTTTTAACGTGGCTGCTGATATGGTGCGGATGTGCCCGGCTTTAGCAAAACGTGTTAAAATCCTTGATTCCATGAAAAGGCTAATCTATAAGCCCACAGGAAGTGTTTATCAGGTGCTTTCCGCTGATATCAAAAACAAGCATGGCTTTAACACCCATGGTGTAGTCTTTGATGAGCTGCATACTCAGCCCAATAGAAAGTTATATGATGTTATGACCAAAGGCAGCGGAGATGCCAGAATGCAGCCTTTATATTTCCTAATAACCACCGCCGGGGATAATCAAAACAGCATCTGCTGGGAAGTACATCAGAAGGCAGTAGATATCCTTGACGGTAGAAAGAATGACCCTACCTTCTATCCTGTTATTTACGGAGCCGAATTGGAGGATGACTGGACGGATCCGAAGGTATGGAAAAAGGCAAATCCTTCTTTGGGAATCACAGTGACAATGGATAAGGTTAAAGCAGCATTTGAATCAGCAAGGCAAAACCCAGCAGAAGAGAATAGCTTCCGGCAACTTCGATTAAATCAATGGGTGAAACAATCAGTGCGCTGGATGCCGATGGATAAATGGGATGCTTGCGCGTTTAAGGTTGATCCAGAAAAGCTAAAAGGGCGAGTTTGTTATGGCGGACTAGACCTTTCCTCTTCCACCGATATTACAGCTTTTGTACTGGTGTTTCCTCCGATTGATGAAGATGATAAATACAGTGTCTTACCTTACTTTTGGATACCGGAAGAGAATATTGATTTACGTGTCCGGCGGGACCATGTTAATTATGACTTGTGGGAAAAGCAAGGTTTTCTTAAAACCACTGAAGGCAATGTTGTCCATTATGGCTTTATAGAATCTTTCATTGAGGAATTAGGCATGGACTATAACATTCGTGAAATCGCCTTTGACCGTTGGGGTGCTGTGCAAATGACGCAAAATCTTGAAGGTATGGGTTTTACTGTTGTTCCTTTTGGTCAGGGTTTTAAGGATATGTCACCGCCCACCAAGGAACTGATGAAGCTTACTTTAGAAGAAAAGTTAGCCCATGGCGGGCATCCAGTGCTTCGTTGGATGATGGATAACATCTTTATCCGTACCGATCCTGCTGGAAACATCAAGCCGGATAAAGAAAAATCGACTGAAAGAATTGATGGTGCTGTTTCTACGATTATGGCTCTTGATAGAGCAATACGTTGTGGCGGAGAGACAGGGTCTTCAGTTTACGATGATAGAGGGCTTTTAATACTTTAGTGCTATTGGTTTCATGTTATAATCGATTTAATTAAGTAAAGATTTTATTGAACACTAGTAGAATAATGTGACTCAAAAGTGTACAGTAACAATGAAGGAAGAAGAGGGATGCAATTGCTTTCACAAGAGTTAAAAAAAGGGAAAAATATCATTGCAATCGTATTACTAATGATTCTATTGATTATACCCTTTCATAGTCATGTTTATCATATGAGCCTGTATTATATAATAGTTGTTTTTGTCTTTATTCCGCTTGCATTTTATCGAATCATCAGAAGTGATTCCTTCGAAAAGAGGTTTTATTTTAAATGGAAAACGAAGAGAGAAAAAGGGCGCTTAACTAATATGATTAGGGAGGGCTTGCGAACTATTATTTTTATAGTAGTTATCGTATTCAGCAGTCAATTTATTGTAAATGGTCGTACACCCGGTTTTATCTTATCGGAGTTACCTATAAATGTAAGTATGGGGTTGATGTTTTTTCTCTTTATTTTTGGTGCTATAGCTGGAATTGTTGCTTGGTACGAAAATGAGAAAAGGTTCAATAAAATTTCTTTAAATTTGGAAACAAAGAGGTAAATAATCAACCAACTAAATGGAGAAATACCAAAAGATATATTTAGACTTATCTCCTAGTTGCATAGTATTTATAATATATGACTTAAATTAATAGATAAATACCCCAAAAGCATCTCAACCGAGGTGCTTTTTTCATGCCCATTTTTAAGGAGAGTGATGTCAATGGGAATATTGCAAGGAATATTTAAGGCTCGTGACAAGCCTAAGGATAGTCTAAGCGGCAGCCGTTACAGCTTCTTTTTCGGAGGAACTACTGCCGGAAAACCTGTTAATGAACATACGGCAATGCAGATGACGGCGGTCTATTCATGCGTGAGAATACTGGCTGA
>NZ_DIPG01000059.1:61814-62146 GCF_002426325.1 Syntrophomonas sp. UBA5494
TCCTGTGTAAGGATACTGGCTGAAGCAGTAGCGGGGCTTCCCCTCCATTTATATAAATACACAGCAAGCGGCGGTAAGGAGAAAGCCCTCTTCCACCCGCTGTATTTTTTACTGCACGATGAGCCTAACCCCGAGATGAGCTCCTTCGTATTTAGGGAGACATTAATGACGCATCTTTTGCTGTGGGGAAATGCCTATGCGCAAATTATCCGTAACGGTAAAGGTGAGGTTATTGCTCTATACCCTTTGATGCCAAACCGGATGAGAGTTGACCGGGATTCCAAAGGAGAACTTTATTACTCCTACACCCGGTATTCAGATGAAGCACCAGC
>NZ_DIPG01000059.1:62247-63595 GCF_002426325.1 Syntrophomonas sp. UBA5494
CGGTATTCAGATGAAGCACCAGCAATAAATGGCATGACAGTCACCCTAAGGCCCAGCGATGTGCTGCATATTCCAGGACTTGGCTTTGACGGTTTGGTGGGGTACTCTCCCATTGCTATGGCTAAAAACGCCATCGGGCTTGCAATGGCAACTGAAGAATACGGAGCCAAGTTTTTTGCCAACGGTGCTGCACCGGGCGGAGTCCTTGAACATCCCGGCACCATTAAAGATCCACAAAAGGTCAAAGAGAGCTGGAACATGGCCTATCAGGGAAGCAGTAACGCTCACCGGGTAGCCGTTTTAGAAGAAGGCATGAAGTACCAGCCAATAGGTATTTCACCGGAACAAGCGCAGTTTTTAGAAACAAGGAAGTTTCAAATCAATGAAATCGCTCGCATTTTTCGTGTGCCTCCGCACATGGTGGGAGATCTTGAAAAGTCGAGCTTTTCTAATATTGAGCAGCAGTCACTAGAGTTTGTAAAATACACCCTTGACCCTTGGGTAATCCGCTGGGAACAGGCTATCAGCCGCTCTCTTTTACGGACTGATGAAAAGAAGCTTCTATTTGCCAAATTTAATGTGGATGGGCTGCTTCGAGGTGACTATACTAGCCGAATGAACGGGTATGCGATAGGAATACAGAATGGCTTTATGTGCCCTAATGATGCAAGAGCATTAGAAGATATGGACTTGATACCTGATGAGCTAGGTGGAAACAAATTCTTGTGCAATGGCAACATGGTGGATTTAGCTCGGGCTGGATACTGGAGTAATAAGTATGGCGAGGGTTGATATGGTACGCAAAGACCAATTTTTACAGAAATGGAGGGAACCGAATGAAGAAATTCTGGAACTGGGTACGTGATGAAGATTCAGAATCACGAACTCTCTACCTAAACGGCGTGATAGCCGAGGAAAGCTGGTTTGAAGATGATGTGACCCCGGTTGCCTTTAAGGAAGAATTGTTAAGCGGCAAAGGAGATATCATTGTCTGGATCAACTCTCCCGGAGGCGATTGCATCGCTGCAGCACAGATTTACAATATGCTAATGGACTACAAGGGCAATGTCACAGTTAAGATTGACGGAATTGCCGCATCAGCAGCATCAGTGATTTCCATGGCGGGAACAAAAGTTCTAATGTCCCCAACTTCCCTGATGATGCTCCACAATCCTTTCACTATCGCCATTGGAGACAGTGAAGAAATGCAAAAAGCAATCGGTATGCTAAATGAAGTAAAAGAAAGCATCATCAATGCCTATGAAATCAAAACCGGCTTATCAAGAACCAGGCTCTCCCACCTCATGGATGCAGAAACATGGCTCAACGCTAATAAGGCAATTGAACT
>NZ_DIPG01000025.1:0-8264 GCF_002426325.1 Syntrophomonas sp. UBA5494
CCAGGGCACGGTGCGCCGCATCATTTTTAGCCGCCACCATCACCCCCGAGGTATCTTTATCCAGGCGATGGACTATGCCCGGCCGCAACTCGCCGTTGATACCGGAGAGGTCTTTGACATGATAAAGCAGGGCATTTACCAGGGTATGCTCCCAGTTGCCGTGCGCGGGATGCACTACCAGGCCTTTAGGTTTGTTGAATACTACCACATTACTGTCCTGATAGACAATCTCCAAGGGGATGTCTTCAGCCTGCAAATCGACTGCGGCCGGCGGCGGCACTTCCACCGCCACTACTTCTCCGGGCTTGATTTTGTAGCTGGCCTTGCGAACCTCTCCATCCACCCAGACCCGGCCATCCCCGATCAATTTCTGCGCCTGTGAGCGCGATAAACACTCCATACGCTCCGCCACAAAAGCGTCCAGGCGTTCACCCTCAAGATCCTCATCCACCCGCCAAGTGGTTTTATCGTTCATTGCTTTGACCATCCTTATCCAACCAGATAAAATAGGCCACCAGCAGAATGCCGCCCATTACGATGGCTATATCAGCCACATTGAATACCGGCCAGAACCGGAAGTCGATGAAATCGACGACATGGCCCTGCCGGTATCGGTCCAGAAGATTCCCGGCGGCTCCCCCGGCCATCATTCCGGTAATAAGCTGCAGGAGGGGCTGCGGTTTGGCAAAAAGATTATATGCCATTAACGCCACCACCACAACAACTGCGGCCGCCATAAAGTAAATGGTCTGCCCCTGCATGATACTGAATGCGGCCCCGCGATTGAACACATGGGTAAACCACATCACTCCGGGCCAGACCTCCACACTCTGTCCGGGCGCGATTTTAACCGCCACCATCCATTTACTCCACTGATCTAACAGCAGGACAGCTGCCATACATAACCAGAATCGCACTTTAATCCTCCATAGTCCTGTAAATTGCGTATCTATCATTTTACGCCACCCCGCCGGGCAAAACAACCCGCCCGCCTTTTAAACTGCGGGTATTCCGGAAGGCTAGAGTCGGCCCGGCCTGGGTTATACTAAATTGCAGGGAGGTGCAAACCATGTACGCAATCTATTTCTACCGGGTTTATGAAACCGGATGCGAAGAAATCGATCTTAATCAAGTAGAGCGATCCTGGGGCGGGGAACACGGTCTGGCCAGGCACCGATTGATCCGTATCAATCCCAAATCGATTCATATGGAGGTCCCCCCTCTGGTCTTGAAGTTAGGGGCGCAGGAAATGCTATGGAGCGGCGGAAAACTGAGCCTTGAATGTCAGGCCAGGATTTATGATATCGGAGCGGTCAGCTTGTGTTTAAAATATCAGAATGATGACTCCCTGCCCCATATCGAAAATGTCGCCCTGGACTTCGCGGCTCAGAAAAGCCTGGAAGATGTTTTTGGCAACTGCCTGACACAACTGCAAAGCCTGTTAAAGGCGGTTCTCCCCTGTGTAAGCATTGAGGCCGCTTTTTATGAAGACTACACTGTCTATCATATTGAAAGTCCTGAACAAATAAGTGATGCAGCAGCTTTATTGATGGGCGAGCAGGCTGATTTCAGTTCACAGCTCCGGGATCAGATTATGAAAAACCGCCTCAGCTATAGCCAGGACGACTTCGTCATCGTTACCTGGGATACCGCCTTGATCTGTGACCGCGAGGACCCGGCTGATTTGCGCGATTTGATAGAATTCGCCAATGTGCAGCTCCTGGAACTGAGATATTACGGAGATATTCTAACCCGGCATATGGATCGCATGTACGATGACATCCAAAAGGTGGACAAAGACTCCAGTTTTAAACGCAGCCGTCAGTATCGGCGCATTATGAGCCGCTTGATGGAATTCATCGCTGAAATCAGTGAAGTCGCCGAGAGAATAGACAACTTTATCAAGATTACCGAAGACATCTATTATGCCCGGGTCTATCAGATGACTTTAAAGGTTCTGCGCGCCGAGCAGTGGAGTGAGAGTGTCAACCGCAGACTGCAGGTGATACAGCAGAATTATGCCTTGCTTAGTAATGAGGTCAATGTTCAGCACTCCAATTTCCTGGAGTGGATCATCATCATCCTCATCGCCCTGGAGTTCAGCTTTACCATTATAGAAACCCTGTGGTAAACGTAAGACCCAAGGGAAGCTGCTATTAAACAGGCGCCCCTTGGGTCAAACGTCCCTCTTCTCCTCTTCTTATGCTATATTAAGCGGATCATGCCCCCGCTGAACTGGTCTTCGTGAGGAATAGTCTGAACTTCAGCGCTGGCCGTTAGCTTGCTGCCATCCTTGCCGATCCACTCCATAGATTCCACCCCGGCCTGGTTAGCCAGCAATTTAGCCTGCTCATCGTCGCCTAATACTATTGCCAGGGCTTTACCTACCAGCTGGGCGGGTTTTTCATAACCCAGCCATTCAGCCATGGCCCCGGTCACGGCGTCTATATTCCCTTTGCTGTCATAAGTCAATACCTTTGCCCCAAGGCTGTTTAAGGCCGCGATCAATTGCTTGCCCTGGGCTTCGGATTGGCGCAGCCAGTTTTTGTGATTCTGCAGTATAATATAACGTTCGGTTACATCGCGCAGGCATTCTATGGCTCCCAAGAGCTTGCCGCCCTCGTTGTACCAGGGCATCGCCCGGCCCCATAGATTCCGCCCCTGACCCCGCAGTTTAGGGGTTTTGAACTCGCTGATAACGGTATAATCATCAACTTCAATGACCTTGTAATACTGCTTGACCTCCTCCGGCCTTAGAACCAGGTCTACCATAATAGGACGCCTGCTTTCGTAGAAGGCCAAGGCGTACTCAAAATCGCCCTTACCCAGCATATCGTTGGCTTTGATGCCGGTGAGGCGCTCCATGGCTTTGTTCCAGACCACCACTTTGCCCTCCATATCGATGGCCATAGTGGCATCAGGAAGGCAATCCGCCAGGCCTTTTAAGTCCTGTTCGGACGTAATCAGGCGGCTCATCTCTTCCTTAATGCGCGTTATGCTGCGGGCAATCCCCTGCACCGCAACAATTTTGCCATTGGCATAAAGCGGCCAGATGCTCACGTCCAGATAAGTCTGGGTATCCCACTTGGTTATAATCTTTATTTCATAGCTGATATGACGGCCCGGAGCCAGGCGCTGGTATTGAAAACCGCGCAGCAAATCCAGGCTTTCATTATCTGCCAGTTCCTGAATATTCATACGCACCAGTTCGGCTACCGAATAACCGGTAATGCGCTCCGCCGCGGGGTTGACCGATATCAAGTTGCCGCCCAAATCGTGCACAAAGATCATGTCACTGGCATTATGGAAGAAATCCTCATAGGTATCCCGGGAATGGCGCAGCTTCTCTCCCGCCAGTTTGACCGGATTGATATCACGTACGGCTGCCATCAGGCGGGTACGATCTTCAAAAACCACGCGCTTGGACTTGACCTCGATCCAGAACACCCGGCCATTGCGGTCGCGCATCCTCCACTCCATGGATTGTGCGCGGGAGTCTGAAGACATACGCAGCCAGCGTTTAAACTCTTCACCGCTGTAGGGCGGCTCTTCCGGACACAGATTCCCGATATTGAGCCGCACCAATTCCTCGCGGCTATAGCCAAACATCTCACAGGCGGAACGGTTCATGTGTAAAATGTCGGTAGTGTAGGTATCCAAGAGAAAGATTGAATCCCAGGCTTCGTCAAATACCTCATGATATTTGCTGCCTAATTCCTGGGCTACAGCCTCAAAGCGCCGGGCGGCGCTCACATCGTCAAATATAGACACCAGCCCGTCCGGGGTGGTATAGATGCGCTCGATGAAAAAACGATGGCTGACCTTGCTTTCCACCGTTCCCATCTGGCCGGTTTCCAATACCTGCATATAAGCGTCCTGGGTATTGCTGCCAACCAATTCCGGAAGGACTTCCGGCCATTTATGCCCAATGATATCATCGACCGCCTGACCTGCTAAACGAGCATAGGCGGGATTACAATAAACTATCTGCAGGTCTTTGTTGATAGCTACCAGTGGAGATTCGATGCAGTCCAGGAAGTTTCTGTATCGCACCATGTGTTTCAGCTCCTCTTCCAACCAAATCAATCAAAGCTATCTATACAGATTTACTTTCAAAATGTAATACGTTTAATGAGATTATATATAATATAACATCCTTTTCGACTGTTTCAAGAAATAATCCTGCTGCCCAGACAATTTTTAATTTTGCCCGGTATTATCACGATAACGGCTTCAAAAGCCTCCGGGCCTTATCCTGATTTAAAATCAGGCAGGCCCGGAGATTGAATATTCATCAGCGATATTGTTGCAAGAGTTTGCTGTTAAAATACGGGCCCAGAATCTCCTGCCACTGTTTGTCGTTAACTGCTTGCGCATGGGTATAGAGCATGCTCAGATGTTCAGTCTCGGCCGGGAGGTAATGATACCAGAGCTGGCTGCGCTGATACTGCAACAGGTTTTCCTCGCTGTTTTCGGGCAGAACGTACAGCTCATAGTTCTTTGTATCTTTATAAAAGGTGTCTTTGAATTGTACCGTGAAAGAGAAGTTGCCGTATTCCATGGGGATGCCCTTGATGACCCCGTCCGCCAATTCCAATCCGGCCGGCAGACGTCCGGAGGAGATCTTCCAATCACGGACTCCATAGCCCCCATAAGCTAACAGGTCCACCCGGTAAGGGGTTCCTTTCAGCCCGTCTGGAAGCGATTCCACGAATAAACCGGGCGGGACGTTGCTCCCCACCTTGAACTTCACAATATATGCCGGTGGTTCAAGGTTGCTTTTGCTGCCGGCAGAAATTACAGCCTCGCCATCGCCCCCCTGCCACAACGGATTCAAGCTGCCGCCGGCTGCCGGTTGGCCTTGCTGATCGCTGAAAGAAAAGAGCTGTGTATTGCTGGAACGCCATTGCACATAATCATTGACATTCAAGCCGGTGTTCTCCCCAAAGAATCTCAATTCGTAGGCGGCCTTCTCCCCTCGCGCCAGGTGGCGCTGGCCTCCGGCGAGCTCGGTATGCTGGCGCAAAAGGGCGCGGGTATGGTTCAAGCTGCCCTGGCCATCGGCATCGATCACCCGGGATAAACTATTTTGTATGGAAAGAAGGGTGTCGAAACTCCAGCCCATACCATCCAGGGCTTGGGTAAACCACAGGTAGGGCTCTTCTTTGCATACCTCCTGCCAGGCCCTGATGCTGTAAATATCCATCAGCATTCTGGCTTCGGTTTCACTGCTGCCGTAGCCTTTCAGCAGCTCATTGCCATGTGCCGTTAAAATGCGCAGCCGTTCCGTATCAACCCGGTTAATCAGGTTCAGAAATTGCTCGGGCTTGACATCTCTTCCGAACAAATGTTGCATTTGCGGAAATTCCCGCTGCCTCCAGGCAGCCAGAGCCCCTTGCAGTTCATCATAACTGCTGGCGTACTGTATTGGCCCCAGGGCCGTGCCTATGGATTTTAACGCGGTGTAGGCCCGTTTGGCCTGAGCCGCCGAAGCGGGGGCCAGTACTTTGGCCATCATGTGGCCGCTATCGGCGTAATCATCGCCCTTAAAGATCCTGAAATTCACGCTGGCGGCAGTATCAAAATAATAAGGAGGCACGCCTACCTGGCCATCAGTCCCGACCAACTCAGGTTTGCTGGTATTCATTATCTTAATGCCGTAGCCCGCGGGGATTTGCGGAAATACAAAGCGCTCGCCATACTGCACCGGTATCTGCTCTTCGGTAATGGAATCTGCTATCAGCCGGGCATTCAGGGTTATAGGAGCATAAATTCCCGGCTTGGTGATTCGCCCCAGAGCATAGCAGTTCCCGTTTTGCTTCACTACAGTTGAGCCCGGGACCATCTCCCAGGCCGGCCAGGGTTGGCGGGTTTGATTGTAATAGGCCAGCACGGCATCTTCACCCTGGCAGGGCATTTTCATCAGCAAGCCACTTTGCCATAATTCGGCCGGTATACCGCTGACATCAAGTCTCAGGACCGGCCCGGCAACGACAATCCCCTGCCTCGCCACCAGGCTGACCGGTGTTGCTGTTGCCGCAGCCCCTGGCGGCCCCCCCTGCAGGGAGCTGTTGTAATCAAACTCCACTATACCTCCAACTACGGCACTGGCCGTCCCCGACGCCGCTTCAGCCGCGAGAGCGGTTCCCGGGGCCGCCCAACATAGGAGCAATGCTGTCAGTATGCAGCATATCCATCTTTTCCCGTTCATTCCGTTAACCTCCTTATTATCACATCCGCTATTGAATCCTGGCAATGATCTCCTCAATTGTTATTCCTATGCCCATTGTACCGGTTTTGACCATAGATTGAAACCACCAGGGGCACGGTGTTTTTCAAACGGCTCAATCAGCCATGTATATTAATTTCCGGACAAAAAAAGATGTAAAAAAGAGAAAGAGGGTGCACTCTTTCCCTTTTGATTGACTGGCTTGAGAGACTTGCAGCTACCCGGCCATAATATCGCATACGGCATTTGAAAAGGCTACCGGGTCTTCGATGTTCAACCCCTCGATCAGCAAAGCCTGATTATAAATGACCTCGGTATAGAGTTTTAACCTGTCCTGATCCTCAGCATGCAGCTTCTGCAAAGTTTGAAAAATGGGATGACAGGAATTTATCTCCAGGATTCGTTCTGCCTTGACCTCACGATCTGTTGGCATGCTGTTCAAAATCTTTTCCATCTCCAGCGAGACCATGCCTTCACTGCTCAGACAGACCGGATGGGATTTAAGGCGCTGCGACAGCCTTACAGCTTTAACTTTGCCGCTCAGGGCTTCTTTCATGAAGTCCAGCAAGGGCTGGTATTCCTGGGACTGTTCCTGAGCGGACTGATCGTCGCCCTCATCTTCCAGCCCCAGATCCCCGCTGGAGACTGATTTAAACTCTTTGTCCTCATAAACACGCAAAATCTTGAGCGCAAATTCATCAATTTCATCGGTGAGGTAGAGTATTTCCAGGTCTTTGTCTTTGAGCAGTTCAGTTTGGGGCAGGCGGTCGATGCGATCCACGTTTTCCCCGCTGGCATAGTAAATATACTTCTGTTCAGGCTGCATACGCTCAAAGTATTCAGACATGGTGACCAGCTTCTTCTCTTTAGAAGAATGGAACATCAACAGGGGCAGGAGCATTTCCCGATTAAGTCCGAATTCTCTGTAAATGCCCCACTTCAGTTGCAGCCCGAAATTCTCGTAAAACTTTTCGTAGGTTTCGCGCTGGTTGTTCAGCATGTCCAGCAATTCATTTTTTATCTTTTTCTCCAGATTAGAAGCGATCAATTTTAACTGGCGGTCATGCTGCAGCATTTCCCGGGAGATATTTAAGGATAAATCGGAGGAATCCACCAGGCCGCGCACGAAACTAAAATGGTCCGGCAGCAGGTCGGCGCATTTGTCCATGATCAGAACCCCGTTGGAATAGAGCTGCAGACCTTTCTCATACTCCTTGCTGTAATAGTTGTAGGGGACGCGGTCGGGGATGAACAGCAGGGCGTTATATGTGGCCTTGCCTTCGGTCTTGCTGTGAATGACCCGCAGCGGATTTTCGAAATCGAAGAACTTCTCTTTGTAGAAATAATCATAGTCTTCGTCACTGAGTTCGCTCTTGTTCTTGCGCCAGATAGGTATCATGCTGTTCAGGGTTTCGGTTTCGAAATAGCTTTCGAATTCATCCTCTTTTCCCTCAACCGCTCTCCTCTTCTCCACTTCCATTCTTATGGGATAGCGGATATAATCGGAATATTTCTTAACTATAGAGCGAATCTTGTATTCTTCCAGAAACTCGTCGTAGTTGTCGGTATCGCTGTTATCTTTAAGGGCCAGGATGATATCGGTTCCTACACCTGGCCGGTCGGCCTTATTGATGACATAACCGTCCAGGCCCTCCGATTCCCATTGCAGGGCTTCTTCCTCTCCAAACCTCCGGGTCAGGACCGTCACCCGTTTGCTGACCATAAAAGCGGAATAGAATCCCACCCCGAACTGACCGATGATATCGACATCTTCCACAGCCCCTTCAGTTTCCTGCATAAAGGCCAGTGAACCGCTATTGGCGATGGTTCCCAGGTTACTCTCCAATTCTTCGGCATTCATCCCGATGCCATTATCCGATATAGTGAGAATGCGGTTGTCTTTGTCAAGGGAGATATGAATGGCGAAATCCTCACGCTGCATCCCCACCTGCTGGTCGGTAAGTGAACGGAAATACAGCTTGTCGATGGCATCGCTGGCGTTGGAGATCAGTTCTCTTAAAAAGATTTCCCGGTT
>NZ_DIPG01000132.1:0-25218 GCF_002426325.1 Syntrophomonas sp. UBA5494
CAACCGCTCGGACACCCCTCCATTGCGAAGGTCCATTCGTATCCAATGCAAAAGAAAGTATATCACAGGGCTACTTCAATGTCAACCAGCCTTCTATGCGGATTCCGCCGGAATTATTACTTTCAGGCCTCCCATATAAGGGCGCAAAACCTCCGGTATTACCACGGAACCGTCTGCTTGTTGATAGTTTTCGAGAATAGCCGCCACGGTTCTCCCCACTGCCACCCCGGAACCGTTTAAGGTGTGCACGTATTGCGGCCTGGATTTGGCATCGGGGCGAAAACGGATGTTGGCCCGCCGGGCCTGGAAATCTTCGCAATTGGAACAGGAAGAAATCTCTTTATAAGCCTGGTAACTGGGCATCCACACTTCCAGATCATAGGTTTTGGCTGATGAAAAGCCCATATCCCCTGTGCTCAATAGCACTACCCGGTAGGGCAGCCCCAGGAGCTGTAAGACTTTTTCGGCGTCAGCGGTCAAGCCTTCCAGTTCTTCGTAGGAATGCTCCGGGTCCACGATCTTTACCAGTTCCACCTTGTTAAACTGGTGCTGGCGGATCACTCCGCGGGTGTCCCTGCCGTGAGAACCGGCCTCAGCCCGAAAGCACGGGGTGTAGGCGGTCAGGTAAATCGGCAGCTGCCCGGCTTCCAGAATCTCCTCCCGGTACAGATTAGTCAGAGGAACCTCTGCGGTAGGCACCAGATACATCTCCCGGCCCTCTACCTTGAACATATCTTCAGCGAACTTGGGTAATTGGCCGGTTCCGGTCATGCAATCCGCGCTGACCATAAAGGGGGGCAGGATCTCCTTATAGCCGTGCTCCCCGGTATGCACATCCAGGTAAAAATTGATCACCGCTCGTTCCAGCCTGGCGCCAGAGCCTTTATATACGGTAAAACGGGCCCCGGAAAGCTTGGCTGCCCGTTCAAAATCCAGCACATCCAGCTCGGGCCCCAAATCCCAGTGGGCTTTGGGCTCATAATCGAACTGGCGGGGGTCCCCCCAGCGGCGCACTTCCACGTTGTCATTCTCGTCCAACCCCACCGGCACCGACTCATGGGGCAGGTTGGGGATATTGAGAAGTATATTGTCCAGATTAGTCTCGATGATTTTGAGCTGATCATCCAGGCTTTTTATTTCCAAACCTACCTGGCGCACTTTTTCCATCAAAGCCGCCGGATCCAGGCCTTCTTTTTTCATACGCCCCACTTCCATAGAGGCGGTGTTGCGGAATCCCTTCAGTTCCTCGACCTTGCCTAAAATAGCGCGCCGTTCTTCATCCAGGGTGATAAACCTGTCCAGGGCTCCGGAAATATTCCGTTTCTGCAGGGCGGCTTCCACTATATGGGGTTTGGCACGGATAAGTTTGGCATCTAACATGGCAATACCTCCTTCAAGCCTTTACTAAAAGTGCAGGAGCCTGGGTTTACCAACAATGCCATCCAGTTTGCTCAGGGACTCCAAGACCTCATCATCGGCCTTATTGTCCACATTGAGCAGCATGATGGCGATGTCGCCTTTGGTTTTGCGTGCGGTCTTCATGGAAGCTATATTTACCCCGGCATCACCCAGAGCAGTGGCAAAAGGACCGATAACCCGGGGGCGATCCTCGTTCTTGACGATGATGATATAGCCTTCCAAATCGTTTTCGGTTTCATAACCGTTGATCTCGACCAGGAGCGGATTTCGGGCCCTGGATACGGTGCCGGCCAACTCCAGCGTAAATTCGTGGTTGGACATTTTGGCCGTGATGACATTCTTGTAACGCCGGGTGCTCTGTTCTTCTTTATGCTCGAAAACCACAATTCCACGCTCATCCGCCATCAAGCGCGCATTGACGTAGTTAACCTTTTCAGCCATCACCGGAAGCAAGAGCCCTCTTAAGAAAGCCACGGTCAGCATTTCGGTCTCATTCATGGTCATTGGACCGCTATAGGTCAATTCCACCCTGCTTAGCGGGGCTTTGGCCATCTGATAATAGAACATCCCCATTTTCTCAGCCAGGGTAATATAGGGCTTCAGGTAATTCAGTTCATCGTTGACCATAGTGGGCAGATTGACCACATTGGGCACTATTTCACCGCGCAGGGCTTTGATGACCTGCTCGGCAATGGTTTCTCCCACCCGCTTCTGGGCTTCAAAGGTGTCTGCGCCCAAATGGGGAGTAACCACCACGTTGTTGAACTCAAACAGGGGATTGGCTTCGGCCGGCTCTTTTTCAAACACGTCCAGCCCGGCACTGGCGATCTTGCCGGAACGCAGTCCGTCAATAATGGCAGCTTCCTTCACGATACCCCCCCGGGCACAGTTGACGATGCCAATGCCGTCTTTGGCCAGGGCAAACATTTTCTCATCTATCATATGCATAGTCTCTTCATTGCGTGGGGTATGAACGGTTAGAAAATCAACCTGCTTCATCAATTCTTCCAAGGTTTCGACCTTTTCCACCCCAAAGCGTTCAAAGCGCTGATCGGCAATGTAGGGGTCATAGGCCAATACCCGCATATTGAAGGACTTGAGACGGGTCGCCACCATGGATCCGATGCGGCCCAGGCCTACTATGCCTACACTTTTCCCGTAAAGCTCCACTCCGCGGAATGGCTTGCGGTCCCATTTGACTTCTTTCAGATAACGGCTGGCCCAAGCGGTATTGCGCACTGAAGAAAGCAAAAGGCTGATGGTTTGCTCGGCCGCAGAGATCGTGTTGCTGTCCGGGGTGTTGGCTACAATAACCCCGTAACGGGTGCATACCTCCACATCGATATTGTCTACTCCGTTGCCGGCCCGGCCCACCACTTTCAGATTCTTGCCCTGTGATATGAGCTCTTCGTTAACCTGGGTGACACTGCGAACGATTAAGGCGTCATATTGATCAATGATCTTCAACAATTCTTCTCTGGATATGCCATCCCGGTAGTCAACATCCAGTTCGGTTTTCAACAGCAGAATGCCTTCTTCGGCGATTCGTTCTGTTACGATGACCTTTTTCTTTTCCATTCTAATTGCCCCTTCCTCAACCTGCGAAATCGCTATGGTTTTTCAGTATGTGCTCCTGGGCCACTTTTACTCCGGCCCCCAATTCCACCGGATGGCCCATTTTATGGAGAATCATCTCCAATGCCGCCAGGATGGCTAAGAGGTCTAATTCCCTAACATAGCCCAGATGCCCGATCCTGAAGATCACATCATATAGATTTTGCTGTCCCCCGGCTAATACGATGTTGAACTGCTGCAACATGGTCTGGCATATCTGGTTAGCCCCCAGTGTCTGCGGAGCCAAAACCGAGGTCACCGAACAGGAGGCCTGTTCAGCTTCGGCCAGGAGCCCCAACCCCATTGCGCTGACCGCTGCTCTTATCAAATCGCGGTAAAAGGCGTGCCGGCGGATAATGTTGTCCAGGCCTTCTTCAGCCATCATGCGCAGAGCTTCCTGCAGCCCGTAAAACAGGGAAATAGCCGGCGTGGTTGGCGTCTGGCCCTTCTGCAGGTACTCTAATCCGGTGCTTACATCCCAGTAAAATCTGCTGTTATTTATTTTTTTATGAATACTCAAAGCGCGCTGGTTAAAAGCCAAAAATCCCAAACCGGGAGGTATCATAAAGGCTTTTTGCGATCCGCTGGCGGCTACGTCGACCCGCCACTCATCCATCTTAAAAGAATGAGCCGCCAATCCGCTAACCGTATCAACAATGAAGAGGGCGGGATGATCCCCTAGGGCATCCGCGATAGCGGCTATATTGTTAACCACCCCGGTTGAGGTCTCATTATGACTCACCAGAACCGCTTTGATGCGTTTATCCGTGTCCCGGTCGATGCGCTCCTTAATAAGCTGTGGGTCGGCAGACTTTCCCCAGGGCACCGAAATCTTCTCCACGGCAGCTCCAAAGGCCTGGGCGATGGCTGCAAAGCGATCTCCAAAAACACCAATGGATACTGCCAGAACCTGGTCTCCCGGAGCGATAAAATTAGCTACCGCCGCTTCCATCACTCCCGTCCCCGAGGAGGGGTATATCAGTACCTCCCCCTGGGTTTGATATATGGAGCGAATACCTGCCGTCACCTCAAACAATAGATCATGAAAGGCTGGTCCGCGATGATTGATCATGGAGCGGCTCATGGCCCGGATGATCTGCTCAGGCAATGGCGTCGGCCCGGGAAGCAATAAATACTGTTCCCCTATCATTATGTGATAAAACCTCCTTGGTAAAACATTTGCAAAAAATTAATCCTCCCGCCCCTGCAGGGACGAGAGGTTTTCTCCCGCGTTGCCACCCTTGTTGGCGCCTTCTCGGCACCCCCTTAGAGGCTATAACGTAGCCACCGGTACTGCTTTCACAGCCTGCTCCAGGGTGGATTCCAAGCCAGGCTGCACTGGTTTGCACCGACCACCAGCTCTCTTCGCCAGCCATGGATTATACTGCTCCCTATCATCGCCGCTTTGACTGAATGTGGAGTTTGGCCATTATTATATTACATGGATTACCCATTTGCAACCAAATCCGACTTAAAAACCACTTTATTCTTTTTTGAAGGGTTATTCTTCTTTTTCGACCCTGAATTTGGCCAGTCCCACAATATGATCGCCGGGGGGGAGTTTCATCAGCAGGACTCCCCGGGAGTAGCGTTTTTGAACCGATATATCGTCTACTTCCAGGCGTATCAATTGCCCTTCGCCGGTCAGCAAGACCAGTTCTTCTCCGTCTTCCACGGTCTGAAAAGCCACCAGTTTGCCGTTCTTGCCCAGAATATCGATGCTTTTCAGGCCTTTACCGCCCCTCTTTTGCTCTTTGAATTCGTTCACCGGGGTGCGTTTGCCGTAGCCGTTTTCAGTCACCAGCAATACCCAGGCTTTTTCACGATATTTGTCTATGCCGATGACGTAGTCATTGAGGGCTAAATTGATGGCTTTGACCCCGGCTGCGGTACGGCCCATAGGGCGCACCTGGCTTTCATCGAACATGATGGACAAACCATGCGCACTGGCTATCATGATGCGATCGCCAGTTTCTACGCGCCGCACCCCCACCAGTTCGTCGTCCTCCCGGAGGTTGACCGCTATCAACCCCGATTTTCTGATATTATTGAAGGCCGATAAGGGGGTCTTTTTGATGATGCCCTTCTTGGTCAGCATGATCAGGTTTTTGGTATCGTCCATCTGGCGTGCCGCCACCATGGTGGTTACAAGCTCATTGGGTCTTAAGTCCAAAAAGTTTATAACCGGGGTGCCCTTAGCCTGCCGGCTTGATTCCGGCAGACGATAAGCCTTAATGGTAAACACGCGCCCTTGATTGGTAAAGAACAGCACCTGGGATAAGACGCTCGTGACCAGAACATCGGCGGCAGCATCTTCAGCCCGGTTGGTGGTTGAACTTATGCCCCGCCCGCCCCGGCGCTGGGCCCGGTAGGCCTCCAGCGGCTGGCGCTTGATGTAGCCGCGGTTGCTCAAGGTAACCACTACATCATGATCTTCGATGAGATCCTCGATGTTGTAATCACTTTCTTCGAAAGTGATCTCGGTACGGCGCGCATCTCCATAATTCTTCTTGACCTCCTCCAGATCAGCTTGAATCAAGTTTAAGATGCGCTGGGGATTCCCCAGTATATCCTCATAATCGGCTATTTTAGCCAGGAGATCCCTCTGCTCCTCTTGCAGCCGGGCTCTTTCCAGGCCGGTCAGCTGTGCGAAGCGCATATCCAAAATGGCATTCGCCTGCCGCTCCGACAGATTAAAGCGTTCCATAAGACCCTGGCGGGCCGCTTCTCGGTCTTTGCTGCTGCGAATCAGGTTCAATACCTCATCCAGATGGTCAATGGCTATTTGCAGCCCTTCCACAATATGCAGCCGGTCCCGGGCCACTTTCAATTCATAGCGGGTGCGCCTGGTCAAGACGTCTTTGCGGTGCTCCAGATAATTTTCCAGCATCTGCTTGAGGTTTAACACCCTGGGCTGCCCATGCACCAGTCCCAGCATGATGATGCCGAAACTGTCTTCCATCTGCGTATGCCGGAAGAGTTTATTGACCACCACATTAACGTTGACATCTTTGCGAATTTCAATGACGATGCGCATGCCGTTGCGATTGGATTCATCGCGCAGGTCAACGATCCCGTCAATCTTTTTGTCTCTGACCAGCTCGGCTATTTTTTCCACCAGTCGTGACTTGTTGACCTGGTAAGGAAGTTCGGTGACGATGATGGCATTGCGCCCGTTTTTGCGTTCTTCAATAGTGTGCCGGGCCCTGATGCGCACCGTGCCGCGCCCGGTCAAATAAGCCTGCCTGATGCCCTCGGTGCCCATGATAATCCCCGCGGTGGGAAAGTCCGGGCCGGGTATATGGGCATTCAATTCTTCAATCGATAGGTCCGGATTGGCAATCAAGGCTTCCAGGCCATTCACCACCTCCACCAGGTTATGGGGAGGGATATTGGTGGCCATACCCACTGCGATTCCGGCGGAACCGTTTATCAGCAAGCTGGGTATGCGGGCCGGCAAGACCTGCGGTTCCTGGCGGGAATCATCATAATTGGGGCGCCAGTCCACGGTGTCTTTTTCTATATCGCGCAACAGCTCCGCAGCGATTTTGGACATGCGGCTTTCGGTGTAACGCATGGCTGCAGCCGAGTCGCCGTCCACCGAACCGAAGTTGCCGTGCCCGTCGATCAAAGGATAACGCATCGCGAAATCCTGGGCCATTTTAACCATGGTGTCGTAAATAGCCGCATCCCCGTGAGGATGGTATTTACCCATCACTTCTCCCACGATGTTGGCTGATTTTTTGTGCGGCTTGTCATGGGTCATGCCCATGTCATATAAAGCGTAGAGAATGCGGCGGTGCACTGGTTTGAGGCCGTCCCTGACATCCGGTATAGCCCGCGACACGATTACGCTCATAGAGTATTCCAGGAATGATTTTTGAACTTCTTTTTCTATATCGATCGGCACTACCCGATCAAACAGGTTAGCTTCTCCCACTCATCACACCTCCCTATATATCAAGGTTAGTTACATATCTGGCATTGGCTTCGATAAACTCCCGGCGGGGCTGCACATTGTCGCCCATCAGATCGGAAAAAATAGCATCGGCCTGCATGGCATCCTGAATATTCACCTGCAGTATGGTGCGGTTTTCCGGATTCATAGTGGTATCCCAGAGCTGTTCGGGATCCATTTCCCCCAGGCCTTTGTAGCGCTGCACCGCCCATTTCTTGTCACTGTTTTGCAGGAAGAGGTTCATCTCCTCATCATTGTGGAAATAATGGATATCATTGCCCCGCTTCAGGCCGTACAGAGGCGGCTGGGCGATATATACATAGCCGTTTTCAATCAACTCGCGCATATAGCGATAGAAAAAGGTCAAAAGCAAGACCCGGATATGCGAACCGTCCACATCGGCATCAGTCATGATAAAGAGCTTGTGATAGCGCGCTTTCTTAATCTCAAAATCTTCGGATATACCGGTGCCGATGGCGGTGATCAAGGCTTTGATCTCTTCATTTGACAGCACTTTGTCCAGCCGGGATTTCTGCACATTGAGGATCTTGCCGCGCAAGGGCAAAATAGCCTGGAAATCGCGGTCTCGTCCCTGTTTGGCCGAACCTCCTGCGGAATCGCCCTCCACGATATACAGCTCACACAAGGCCGGGTTTTTATTGCTGCAATCGGCCAGTTTGCCAGGAAGAGTGGTGCTTTCCAGGGCGCTCTTGCGGCGCGTTAATTCCCGGGCTTTGCGGGCTGCCTCCCGGGCCCGGCGTGCTGAGATGGCTTTATCCAGAAGCTTCTTGGCCAAAGGCGGATTTTCTTCCAAGAAATAGGTCATGTTTTCGTAAAGGGCGCCTTCTACGATGCCGCGAATATAAGTGTTGCCAAGCTTGGTTTTAGTTTGTCCCTCAAATTGAGGGTCTTTGAGCAAGACCGACACGATGGCGGCCATGCCTTCACGGATATCCTCACCGGAGAGATTGCCGTCATTGTCCTTGATTAAATTATGTTTGCGGGCGTAGTCGTTGATAACCCGGGTTAAACCGTTTTTAAAGCCCACTTCATGGGTGCCGCCTTCCTGGGTGCGGATATTGTTGGTAAACGAATACAGGTTTTCACTGTACCCGGTATTGTATTGAACCGCCACCTGTACAATCACATCATCTTTTTGGGTCTCAAAATAAAGCGGCTTTTCATTGATGATCTCTTTGTTTTTATTTACATAAGTGATAAAATCACGCAACCCATCGGAATAGAAAAATTCCTTCTGGTAAGGCTCCTCCTCCCGCAGGTCGCTCACCTTGATGCGAAGGCCCCGGTTTAGAAATGACAGCTCCCTTAAGCGCTGGATGATGATTTCCCGATCGAAAACGGTCTCTTCAAATATTTCGGCATCAGGCAGAAAACTGATGCTGGTACCAGTCTCATCGGTTTCCCCGCATACCTCCAGGGAGCTGACGGGATTGCCTTTTTCATAACACTGCCGGTATATCAGGTTATCCCTGCGTACCTTGACTTCCATTTCGCTGGAGAGGGCATTTACCACCGATAAACCCACCCCGTGAAGACCTCCTGAAATGGTGTATCCGCTGCCCCCGAATTTGCCGCCGGAATGCAGGGTGGTCATGATCACTTCCAGGGCGGGGATTCCTACGGTGGGATGGATATCCACCGGGATGCCGCGTCCGTTATCACAAACCGTTACCCGGTTGCCGGGATGTATGGTCGCCTCTATGGAATCGCAGATACCGGCAACCGCCTCATCTATGCTGTTGTCCACAATTTCGAAAACCAGGTGATGCAGCCCCCGGGAACCGGTAGAGCCGATATACATTCCCGGACGCTTGCGGACTGCTTCCAAGCCTTCCAAGACCTGAATGTCGGCCGCATTATATTCACTGTTACCGTTTTGCACGCATTATGCCTCCTTCAAGTGATGAAATACCCGCTTGTACAGGGTAATGGAGGATATAGGCGAAAGGTACACTTTGTCGTCACAGATAACGACCGCTTTTTCCTTGCCCTTCTCACTGATACTGACCAGATTTTTTTCCATCCGGGCAATTTCCACGATATCACGGACATCGGTTGATACCGGAGGCTCATAATTCAAAATGGCAATAATACTGGGTGCGGAGATGATATAGTTATTGCCGAGATGAATATACATGGTTACAACTCCTTTCGCGCAATGGTTCCATTTCTCACCAGATAACTGCTGGCCTGGAACGGAACCGCAGATATGGTCTCAACGGAGGTTAAAAAGGACTGATAATCAGCCTGAGCGAGTTCTTGCAGCAATAATGCTTTGCGGTGTTGATCCAATTCCGCCAGAACTTCATCCAGTAAAAACAGGGGATAATATCCGCTGATGTCAGCAAATGCATGGATCTCGGCCAATTTTAAGACCACGACCAGATTGCGTTGTTGTCCCTGCGATGCGAATAATCGGGCCAGCCTATCATCCAGATAAATATTGAGATCATCCAGATGCGGCCCTATTAAACTTACTCTTCTTATTGTTTCCAGGGTTCTTTTCTCATGCCCGGCACGGAGCAAGTGTTCCCTGAGAATATCCAGGTTAATTGTATCACTATCTACCGGAAAAGACAGTGCATATCTCAAATGGAGACTTTCAGATTCACCGCCGAGGCGCTGATAAATGGACCTGGCAGCCTCCTGCAAGCGATGCACAAAGCGGATCCGGCTTAAGGCAACCTCGGCAGCGCTCTTTACGAAAAGTTCATCAGTTATGGCAAATACCCTGCTTTTGCCCTGTTCTTTACGCAGCATTTCATTGCGTCGCTTTAGCAATCCCTGGTAATTACTGATTTCATAGGCATAAGGCCGTGAAATCTGACCTAGAGCAAAATCAATAAACTCCCGGCGCCTGGCCGGGCTGCCTTTTATCAAATACAAATCGTCTGGAGTAAACAACACCACTCTCAGACGATCAGCATGGTTGCGATGGGCTTTTTTACTGTTAATTTCAAAAACCTTGCCTTTTTCCCTATCCAAACCGATGCGGCTCTCGAGCTTACGCTCCTCTTTTTCGTAAAGGGCCTGAAGCGAACAGCGCGAAGCCTGATGGTTGATCAAATTAGCTTCCTTGCCGCTGCGAAAAGTCGTAGTGGTAGCCAGAAAATACACCGCTTCCAATATGTTGGTCTTACCTTGAGCATTGGCACCACTCAGAATATTTAAACCTGACTCGGGCTGGAATTGCACCTGGATAAGGTTGCGAAACTGGTTGAGGCGGATCTCATTTAATCGCAAAAGGCCAATCTCACTCCCTCTTTAGCTGCTGGTTCTCAGAGGTACCAGGATATAGATATAATTGTCTTTTTCAGGATTTTTTATCATGGCCGGCCCCAGCGAACCGGATAAATTTATATCCATGGTTTCGCTCTCGCCATTCATCAGCTTGGTGATGTCCAGGAAATAACTGGTGTTAAAGGCTATTTTAAGGTCGGGGTCGCCCTGGGTGGTGATTTCCTCGATGACTTCCTTGATCTCGCCCATGGCCTCGGAGAATGAATGTACAACTGCTTCTTTTTCGGAAAATTCCAGCTGCACATGCTGGATTTTGAGCTTGTCATCAGTAGGCATGGTCTTGGCGCGCTCCAGAGTATTGAGCAGGACCTGGCTGTTGATCTTGACCATGGTATTGAAATTGGGTGGTATGACCTGTTCATAACTAGGGTATTGACCCTCGATCAAACGGGACAGGAGGATTACCTCGTCGCGATAGAAAAGGGCATTGTTATCGGTGATGGCGATATTGACCGGTTCGGGGGAATCATCCATCAGGCGCATCAATTCGTTTACCGTTCTGATGGGGATGATAAAGCTTATGGGTTCTTCTACCGTTTCTTCCAGGGGCAGCCGGTAGTAGGCCATGCGGTGCGTGTCTGACGCCACTACCCGCAGCTCCCCGGCAGCGTTGATATCAAACAATACCCCGGTAAAGACCTGGCGGAAGTGGGTCTGGGAGGCAGCGAAACTGGTCTTGCGCAGGGCTTCTTTCAAGACCTGCTGGGGCAGGCTCAGTTTGCGCTCCATATTGCTTAAAGGCAAATCAGGATACTCGAAATCACGATAAGTATTGATCGAACTCGACGAGCGCCCGTATTGAATGGCCAATTTTGCAGTATCCGGGTTTAATTCCAGGATAATGGGCAGATCGGGCAATAATTTTATAAAGTCTGAGAAATAATGGGCATTTACCAGCACTGAGCCGGGATCTACCACTTCAACCTGGCTGGAAAATGCCTTGATGCCGATCTCCATATCGGTGGCAGTCATCACCAGGCCTTTATCCTGGCTCACCTCAATCAGTAAACCGGATAATACCGGGATGGTATTCTTACTGGAAGCAGCCCGGTGCACCAGGGTGGTCATAGTCGACAATTCTTTTTTCTCGATTACAAATTTCATCTTTGAAAAGCCTCCAACCCGCTGTTTTTACTGGGATCAGTCCCTTGTGTTGCTCTCCGCATTTCATGCGTTTGAATCTTAAATCATCTGTCCGGTGACGGCATCATCTTCATCATCTTATTAACAATTTAGTATTATACGTAGTAGGCCCGCTGAATATGTGTATATCTGCCTCGAATCCTGGCGAAACTGAGACTGTGCAACTGCATAACTTTGTTGATAACTGTCTTTATTCATGGATATTAGGGTCTAGTTTCCTGGTCAGCACGTTGATTGTGGACTGCAGCTGAGCATCTAGATCCAAATCCTTTTCCACCTTATCATTGGCATGGATGACGGTGGTATGGTCCCGCCCTCCAAATTGTTCTCCTATCTGGGGGTAGGAGGCGTCAGTCATTTTACGACACAGGTACATGGCGATCTGCCGGGGATAAGCCACCTGCTTGGTGCGCTTTTTGGAAAGCAGTTCCGAAAGGGCGATGCCATAATAGGAAGCCACCTCTTTTTGAATCAGTTCAATAGTAATCTTTTTGGGGCGGGGCGGTGGCAAAATATCTTTCAAGGCCTCACTGGCGGTGGACATGTTGAGCGGTTTATTGGTTATGGTGGCATAGGCCACCATACGGATTAATGCGCCCTCCAGCTCCCGGATATTGGAATCGATATAATTGGCTATATAATCGAGTATATCATAAGGTATATTTAAATTTTCGGCCTGAGCTTTCTTGCGCAATATGGCCACCCGGGTTTCCAGATCGGGGGGTTGAATATCGGTGATTAGACCCCACTCGAAACGGGAGCGCAGCCGGTCCTCCAGGGTGGGAATATTCCTGGGGGGACGGTCGCTGGAGATAACCAGCTGTTTATTGGCTTCGTATAAAGTATTAAAAGTATGGAAGAATTCCTCCTGAGTACGCTCTTTGCCTGCTAAGAACTGGATATCGTCAATCAACAGCACATCGATATTGCGGTATTTATTGCGAAACCCGAAAGTACTGTCGTCTTTGATGGCGGTTATCAATTCATTGGTAAACTGCTCGCTGGAAACATACATTACCGAGTATTGCGGGTTTTTGCGCAGGATATGGTGGCCGATAGCCTGCATCAAATGGGTTTTGCCCAGACCCACCCCGCCGTAAATAAAAAGAGGATTGTAGGCCTTAAAAGGGGATTCCCCCACCGCATAACAGGCGGCATGGGCAAAACGGTTGCTGTTTCCTACCACAAAGGTGTCAAAGGTATATTTCCGGTTGAGTGAGGAAATTTTGTTGTCAAGACTGGAATCTGTGGTAAGCAGCAGTGAAACATCCTGATTGGTCATGCTGCGCAGCTTTTTTTGCATATTGTCGAGGTAGCGTGACTCAATCCATTCTTTAGTCAGGGAATTAGGGACACTGATAATAACGTTATTATTAAGGAAAGAATCATATTTTACTAAACTGAACCAGATGTCAAAGCTGGTGGAACCGATTTCTTCGCGCAAAGATTGCATGATCTTATTCCAGATCACGGCGTGGTCAATGGACATTCCTTTAGGCCTCCTGTTGGTTTGTGGATAAACTTGCTGTGAATAATTAAAAGGCTGTGGATAAGCGCTCAGAAACCAATGATAACCAATGCTTTGCACAAGCGCAACTGTCCTTTATTAAGGCCAAGCTGAAAATATAGTATAATCATAGCAGATTAAGCCATTTTTTAGAAGTATTTAGAATCCGTGGTATTCTTGACATTAAGGGGCTTATGTCAATATAATAAAATGGTGTTTATAACAAGGGAGGCAACCATAGATGAAAAGAACATACCAGCCTAAAAACCGGCAGAGAAAAAAGGTACACGGTTTTAGAAAGAGGATGGCCACCGCCAGCGGCAGAAAAGTGTTGGCTGCCAGGCGCAGAAAAGGCAGAAAGTCGCTATCAGCATAGGTCGTCAAAAACGGCCTTTATTTGTTTTGGGAAGGTCCTGAATGTTAGCAAAATCACAGCGGATTAAACAGGGGCGAGATTTCCACAACATTTATAAATCTGGCCATAGAGTATCGGGCCGCTATATACTGTTATTTTTTAGACCCGGAGCAGGGGAAAGCAGCCGAGTAGGTTTTGTCGTAAGCAAGAAAGTGGGCAAGGCTGTGATTCGGAACCGGGCCAAAAGAAGGCTCAGAGCCTTGTGGCGTGAGATCATGCCTGGCTTGAAGCAGCCCTTTGATGTCGTGATCAATGCGCGCCCCAGCATTAAAGAGAGCAGCTGTGAAGAATTACATAAAGACCTGTTGTTTACCCTGAAGAAAGCCAAGCTATGTTAAAGAAAGCGGTCTTGACAATAATTAAAATCTACCAGAAGACCAGCGTATTCAGGCTCCCTGCCTGTCGTTTTTATCCTTCCTGTTCCAGTTATTCGTTGCAAGCAGTTGAAAAGTATGGGGTATTAAAAGGAGGATGGTTGTCAGTCAAGAGAATTTGCCGGTGTCATCCCTTTAATCCGGGGGGTTATGATCCCCTGCCCTGAGATTTATAGCGTTGACACCATATTACGAGGTTCACTCTTAAGGAGGTGAAACCTGCTGGCGGCGAAGAATAGTCGCTCATAGCAGGGCTTAGTTTGTGGCAAACCTTTGTTCAATGGTTTACTAGCCTGATTCAATTTCTGTATGATTTTACGGTAACCCTGGGATTTCCCAGTTATGCGCTGGCGATTATTTTAATGACTTTATTGATCAAGCTGCTGCTTTTCCCTATCAATCAGAAGCAGTTGAAATCAATGCGGGATATGCAGGAAATCCAGCCGCGCATGAAACAGCTACAGGAAAGATACAAAGATGAACCCGAAGTCATGCAGAAAAAGTTGGCAGAACTGTATAAGGAATCGGGGGTCAGTCCACTGGCCGGATGTCTGCCGTTGCTCTTACAGATGCCGATATTTATAGCATTCTATCAGTCCTTGCTGCATCTTCAGTTTGTGGAGCCAGCTCATGCGGCATTTTTCTGGATTTCCAATTTAGGCCAGAGGGATCCGCTATTTATACTGGCATTACTCTCCGCCGGAACCACTTACCTGCAGCAGAAGGTGTCTACCGTCAATGCAGATGATCCTACCCAGAAATCCATGATGTATATGATGCCCTTGATGATGGCGTGGATCGCAGCCACAGTTCCTGCGGGTTTGGCACTGTACTGGGTTACCTTTAACATTTTAGGGATACTGCAGCAGCTGTTAGTCAATCACAGCCATAAACAGGCAAAACTGGATACTGGAACAGGAATAACCGTCGCGGCTAAATTTGAACAGCCTATTGAAGCCCGTCTAAATACATCCGGTATAGATGATGAAATGGATGATGAGCCGGCTTCCGATTTAGAACAAGAACAGACAGCGGGGAGGGACAAAGGAGGCAAGAACACCCATGGAAGAGCAAGTAATCGAAAAAAGAGGAAAAAACGTTGATGAAGCCATCAAAGCAGCTCTTGATGAACTAGGTTGCGACATCGATGATGTGGTGATTGAAGTTATCGAAGAGCCTACCAAGGGTATTTTGGGATTTATGGGCAAAAAGCCGGCTGTGGTCAGGGTTTCGAAACGAGAGAAACCGGGGGAAGATGTCCAGAAGGTTTTAGAGGAGTTGCTGGACCGCATGAAACTGGCATACCGCATTGATAAGGTCGATGTTGAAGAAGACCGGGTGCGGATCAATATTGCCGGCAAGGATGTAGGCTTACTGATCGGTAGAAAAGGCGAGACTTTAAATGCCCTGCAATTCGTAGTCGGACTCATTCACAACCGCAACCGGGAGGAAAAGATGCGCATCGTCCTGGATGTGGAAGACTATCGAAAAAAGAAAGAACAGTCTTTGCAGAGCCTGGCCCTGCGGTTGTCGGATAAGGTAAAAAACACTAAGAAAAATGTGGTAATGAGACCGATGAGTTCACAGGAAAGGCGAATTGTTCATACCGCTTTACAGAGCGACCCCCAGGTAACCACCTATTCGACCGGAGATGAGCCTAATCGCAAAGTAGTGATATCTCTTAAAAGGTAAATGAATAAAGGCCCTTATTACGGGCCTTTTTTTTATGCCATTTTAAACCGCATTCAGACCGCAAAGTTTCACGACATTGCCGGCTAAATGCCATAATTATGCGGGAACAACAGCCGGGGCCCTTGTGTAAAGCGGTATTTAATCTGGTAAGATATTTATAGTCAACACCAAACCGGGTTAAAGAGGTTTTTGAAAGATGCAGCAGGAAACCATAGCGGCTATTGCCACCCCGCCAGGTGAAGGTGGCATTGCCATTATCCGGGTCAGCGGCAGTGAGGCCATTGCCAAAGTAGGGGCCATTTTTAAGCCCAGGATAAAAGACCGCGCTCTGAACCAACTCCACGGATACCAGATGATTCTGGGCTGGATTGTCGATGATCAGGGCCAGCCTATCGATGAATGCCTTCTGGCGGTAATGCGCAAGCCGCACAGCTATACCGCTGAAGACACGGTGGAAATACATTGCCATGGCGGTGTTCTGGCTGCCCGCCAATGCTTGGAACAGGTTCTGGGCCAGGGGATCAGAGAGGCGTATCCCGGGGAATTCACCCAGCAGGCTTATCTTAACGGGCGGCTTGATGCCAGCCAGGCAGAAGCGGTCATCGAGATTATCCGGGCCAGAAGCAAAAAGGCTTTGAACCTGGCTGTGAAACAGCTCTCCGGATATAACAGCCGGTATATACACCGTCTGGAAGACCGGTTGATACAGGCCGCAGCACTTATAGAGGCCAGTATCGACTTTCCTGAAGAGGTGGGCGAACCGGATTATGAGGAAATTGCAAGACTGCTGGCGGAAGTACAGCATCACCTGGGCCAATTGCTTGCGGCCGGGAAACGGGCTGAAATCTACCGCAGCGGGGTGAAGGTGGTTATCTGTGGAAAACCCAATGTGGGCAAATCCAGTTTGCTCAATTGGCTGAGCGGCCGTGACCGCGCCATTGTTACCGAAATACCGGGAACCACCCGGGATATCATAGAAGAATATGTGAATATTAAAGGCATTCCCGTCCGCCTCATCGACACCGCCGGTATACGCAAAACCGAGGATAGGGTGGAGGCCATCGGAGTACAGATGGCGCAGCAGGCCATAAGCGAAGCGGCACTGGCCATATTCCTGCTGGATATAACTTCCGGCATCACCTTGGAGGATGAAGAGGTATTTCACAGCCTTAATCCGGACCGGACCATTATTCTCATAAATAAAGACGACCTGGTTGAAAAACAGATCGATCACGAGCGGATTCAGGCCTGTTTTCCCGGCATACCGGTGATTTTTGGCTCGGTCCGCGAAGAACAGGGCTTAAACGAGTTGCAGAACCGGGTTGAAGCCATGATTTTGTCCGGATTAGGCCGGGAGGGAGAGGTGGAGATGCTTCTCAGCGCCCGCCAGCAGCAAATTTTACAAGACTGTCAGGAGCACATTGAGTCTGTTAGCGAGATACTGGGCCAGGTATCGCTTGACTGCCTGGCGGTTGAGATCAGTGAGCTATTGGAGGATATGAGCGAGCTGACCGGCAAGAGCTTGAAAGCGGATGCAATTGAACGTATATTCAGGGATTTTTGTATTGGCAAATAAGGTTTATCCATATATTCAGGAGGAAGGCTATGGTTTATGACGCGGGGTCATATGATGTTGTGGTGATTGGCGCCGGACACGCCGGCTGCGAAGCGGCCCTGGCGGCCGCCCGCATGGGATGCCGCACCCTATTATCCACTTTGAGCATCGAACATATTGCCTTGATGCCATGCAATCCCTCTGTGGGGGGGCCGGCCAAGGCTCAGGTAGTCAGAGAAATCGATGCTCTGGGCGGAGAAATGGCTATAAATACCGACAAAGCCTGTATTCAGATGCGCATGATCAATACCGGCAAAGGCCCTGCGGTTCAGGCCCTGCGGGCTCAGGCCGACAAGCATCAGTACCATTGGGCTATGGTGGATACCCTTTTGCAGCAACCTGGTCTCGACCTGCTGATGGCCGAAGTGGAGAAGATTGAAGCCGATCAAAGCGGAGTTGCGGCGGTTGTCACCAGAACCGGGGCGCGGTACCTCTGTAAGGCGGTGGTGGTGACTTCGGGAACCTATCTGAAAGGACGCATCATTATTGGAGATGTCATCTATGATGGCGGCCCCAATAATCAGGTGCCGGCTATGAAACTCTCTCAAAGCCTGATGGAACTGGGACTCACTCTGGGACGCTTCAAGACCGGCACCCCGCCGCGCATAAACCGGCGCTCGGTGGATTTTTCCAAGATGATCGAACAGCCCGGGGACGAGCGTCCTTTACGATTTTCCTACCTCTCCCCGCTGGAACCGCGGCAACAGATATCCTGCTGGCTGACCCACAGCACCCCGCTCACCCACCAGATCGTTATGGACAATATCCACCGGGCCCCCATGTTCACCGGGGTAATCAAAGGAAGAGGCCCGCGCTATTGCCCGTCATTCGAGGATAAAGTGGTGAGGTTCTCCCATAAATCATCGCATCAGCTGTTCATTGAACCGGAGGGCCGCAACACCGATGAGATGTATGTACAGGGACTTAATACCAGTCTGCCTGAAGACGTGCAGTTGCAGGTATTGCGGAGTATACCGGGCCTGGAAAATGTGCACATGATGCGCACAGGCTATGCTATCGAGTACGATTACGTGATTCCCTCGCAATTAAAGCTGTCCCTGGAGACCCGGGTTATACCCGGGCTGTTCACCGCCGGCCAGGTAAACGGGACATCGGGATACGAAGAGGCTGCCGGACAGGGCCTTATAGCAGGCATCAACGCCGCTCTCAAGGTGCAAGACCGGGAAGTCTTGATTCTGAAGCGCAGTGAAGCCTATCTGGGAGTATTAATAGACGATCTGGTCAACAAAGAAAATGATGAGCCCTACCGCTTGCTGACCTCACGGGCAGAATACCGCCTGTTGCTGCGCCAGGATAATGCCGATTTGCGTTTAACCGCCAAAGGCCGCGAAATCGGATTGGTGGATGATGTGCGCTGGGAGGCTTTCAGCCTCAAGCTGGACAGGCTGGAGGCAGCAAAAAAACAGATGGTTGAGACCACTTTCACCCCTGGAGACGCAAAAATGACAAGCTTTTTGGCCGCCCAAAACAGCGCTCCTTTAAAAGACCGCATCTCCCTATGGGAGTTGTTGCGCCGTCCCGAAATCGAAATCGGGCAGTTGGTAGAACAGGGCTGGCTGGAGGAGGCCCCGCCCGACATCCTGGAACAGTTGGAGATACAGAGCAAATATGAGGGATATATCAACAAACAGCGGGAACAGGTGAAGAAGTTCGAAAAACTCGAAGAGCGTAGAATCCCCGAGGATATAGACTATGGTGAAGTGTACGGGCTTTCCAATGAGGCCCTGCAGAAGCTCCAGGCTATTCGTCCCCGGTCACTAGGTCAGGCTTCCCGTATTTCAGGGGTGAACCCGGCTGACATCAATGTGCTGCTTATCAATCTGGAAAAAGCTAGAAGGAAATCCTGATCGGGTATGGAATATAAAGTAAAAAGATTTATTGAGATTCTAAAGGAAGAGAATAAAAAGCAAAACTTGGTGAGCCGCAAAAGTCTGGCGGAAGAGATTGACAAACATGTGGAGGACAGCCTGCAGGCCAACCAGCTTATGGATATATCTGGAAAAAGACTGGTTGATATCGGCAGCGGGGCCGGGTTTCCCGGACTGATTCTGGCTATTAGCCGCCCGGACTGCCAGGTGACCCTGGTGGAGTCCGACCGCAAAAAAGCGCAGTTTCTAAATAATGTGGCCGCTAAGCTGCAATTGTCGAATGTTGCAGTAGTCCCAGAGCGCGCCGAAATATTGGGACATCAGGAGGGATTTCGCGAGCAATTCCAGTTATGCACCAGCCGTGCGGTGGCGGCTTTAAACGTACTCTTGGAGCTTTCCCTGCCTTTGCTCACTGTGGGAGGGCAGGCGGTTATTTGGAAGGGGCGCAATTATCAGCAGGAAATAGATGAAGCGCAGCATGCCCTGCAAACCCTGGGAGGAGTCCTGGTCGAACAGCATGATTATACCTTGATGCAGGAACGCGATCGTATTTTGCTGGTAGTAAAAAAGACCACCCCTACCCCGGCGCGTTACCCGCGACGACCGGGAATTCCCGCTAAACGTCCCTTGTAAAAGGAGGATATGAATTGTTTAAGGCCTGGGAGAAGATGACCGGAAAAGGACAGCAAAAGGTGGTCGAACAGATCCCGGCGGAGCTTATCAGACCTAATCCTTATCAGCCCCGGCAGCAGTTTGATGAAGAGGAATTATTCAAACTGGCTCAGTCTATCAGAGCCTATGGACTGATTCAGCCCATCGTGGTGCGCTCAGTGGAAGGAGAATACCAGATCATTGCCGGCGAGCGCCGCTTTCGGGCTTGCCGTATGCTGGGGATGGAGCGCATCCCGGCCATTGTGCAGAACATGAATGATCAAAACGCCGCGGCGGTATCACTTATTGAGAATATTCAGCGGCGGGAATTGAATTATTTTGAAGAAGCCAATGCCTATAGCCTGTTAATCAATAATTTCGATATGACTCAGGAGGACCTGGCTCGCAAAATAGGCAAAAGCCAGTCAGCCATAGCCAATAAGCTCAGACTTCTAAAACTGCCCCTGGAAGTGCAGAGCCTTATAGTGCCGGATATGCTCAGCGAGCGCCACGCCCGGGCACTGCTTAAGCTCAACAGCCCTGAATTGCAGATCGCGGCCATTAAGCAGATCTACGAACAGGAGTTGACGGTAAAAGAAACCGAGAAATTGGTACAGGATCTGAGCAAAAACAACATGCCCCGGGAAAGCGAGGCCAAACCCGGCGGGCAGCAAGTTTCCATGATCATCCATGACGCCCGCATTTTTATCAACACCATCAAAGAAACGGTGAGGCGCGCCCGGCAAATTGGGGTAGAGATACAAATTGAAGAGGAAGACGGCGAGGATGAATACCGGATCAATATTCGCATCGGCAAAGTGCGTAAACCGCGGCGCATGAGCGGCGGATTTTAAGGTTTGACGGCGGGCAACCCGCCTTTTTTTATGCCTGTTTAATGGTAACAAAAACACAATATGGTTGCTTTTTGCTATAATAACAAACAAAGACTCGACATGTGGAGGAAATAGTAAAGCAGATGGCATGGTTACGCAGAGGGAATAAGCCCCGGCAGCAAAAGCAAGAAATAGGTGCGGGTCCGGTTAAAAAGATCGCTTTAGCCAATCAGAAGGGCGGGGTGGGCAAAACCACTACCGCCGTGAACCTGGCCGCCTGCCTGGCCCTGGAAGGATATAAAGTGCTCCTGGTGGACTGCGACCCTCAGGGCAACGCCAGCAGCGGGTTGGGCATCGACCGGCGCAGCCTCAAAGAATGCCTTTATAATGTGCTGTTGGATCAACGCCCGGTTACAGATCTGATCACGCCCACCCGGGTGGAGAAGCTCGATCTGATTCCGGCCACCATTCAACTGGCCGGCGCCGAAGTGGAAATGGCCGGATTGGAGCATCGCGAACACCGGCTCAAAAACGCCATTAAGGTGGTTGATGATGAATACCATTATATTTTGTTCGACTGCCCCCCGTCACTGGGGCTTTTGACTATCAACGCCCTGGTGGCCAGCGATTCGGTGATCATTCCTCTGCAGTGCGAGTATTATGCCCTGGAGGGCCTAAGCCAACTGGTAGATACGGTGCTTCTGGTAAAACGCCGCCTGAATCCAACCCTGCAGATAGAGGGCATTGTTTTTACTATGTTTGACGGCAGAACCAATCTTTCCATACAGGTGGTTGATGAAGTTAAAAAGCATTTTCGCAAACAGGTGTACCGTACCATTATTCCCCGCAACGTACGCTTAAGTGAAGCCCCCAGCCACGGGAAACCGGTGGTTCTATATGATTCCAGATCAAGGGGAGCCGAGATATATAAGGAATTCACTCAGGAGGTGCTCAGGCGTGGCTAAGAAAGAACGCGGCTTGGGAAGAGGTCTGGATGCACTGCTGTCTACTGATTTAATGGGCCTGGACAGTCAGCAGATCGTCAACATTGAAATTGAACATATTATGCCGCGCCAGGGGCAGCCGCGTACCAGATTCAACGACGCGACCCTACAGGAATTGGCTGCGTCAATCAAAGCTCAGGGCCTGCTGCAGCCCCTCTTGCTCCGGCCCCGGGGCAATAAATATGAGATTATTGCCGGGGAGCGGCGCTATAGAGCGGCTAAACTGGCCGGCCTGGATTCCCTGCCGGCGATAATCAGGGACATCAAAGACCGTGAAGCAGCCGAGATCTCATTAATTGAGAATATACAGCGCGAAGATTTGAATGCTGTAGAAGAAGCCAGGGCTTACCGGCATCTTATGGAACATTACGGATATACCCAGGAGAAGGTTGCAGAAGTTATAGGCAAAAGCCGGGCCCATGTAGCCAATACCATGCGCATTCTGTCGCTTCCTGATGAGATACTGCAGATGATAGAGGCCGGGCAGTTAACAGCCGGGCACGCTCGCACCTTGCTGACACTGCCGGATGCCAAGGCACAACTGATACAGGCCGGGGAAATTATAAAAAATAAACTTTCAGTGCGGCAGGCCGAGGCCAAAGGGCGGGCGGGCAAGAAAAAAGTAAAAAGGACCGTGGAGGATATCCCTATCAAAGCAGCGGAGATTTTAGATCTGGAAGAGAGACTGCAAGAGCATTATAGCACCCGGGTGGAAATATACCCGGGACCTCGCGGGGGCAAAATACAGATAAGCTATTATGATGATGAGGACCTGGAAAGGGTACTGGAGTTGCTAGGGCTTTAGCAGAATGTTTCACGTGAAACATTATCCTCCTTTTAAATCTTTAAAGATCAAAATAAAAACCCCCGGATGCTTGTTCATTCAGACCTCCGCTGCAGGAGACCGGCATTTCTATTCATACCTGGCGATTCCGTAAAAAACAGCAGCTATAAGATTCACCTGCCAAAAAATTGCCGGGTGTTGAAAAGCAAACCGGGCATTTGTGACCGAGCCTTGTTAAGATGTAATGCAAGAATATCAAGGGAGCATTTAGCGCCGCTTATTTCCCGCACCCTGCCGGGGTGTAGAATGTTTCACGTGAAACATTGCCCTGCCCCCGGGATATGGCAAAAGAAGGAATCCAGTCCAGTAATAATGAAGGAATAATATTCGAAAAATAAAAACATAGGCAGAGACAGGGACGGATCGCTTGGAGCAGGGTTTGATGACCATTAAGCGGCGCAACAGGCCAGGATCAGTTATAACCGTTGGCGGTTTGCAGAAACGCTACAAGCAGCTTTCAAGGACCTTGGCGATATAGAAGGACTGACCGTAGCATCGATATTCGCAAAAACATAGTCCAACCTACCTTTGCAATTCTCAATAATTATTAAATAGCAAACATTTGACCGGCATAAAGCGAAGCGGGAAAGCCTCTCACATCAAAGTATAGCGGCTTTGATGGCGGCCAGAGGGACAATCCACCAAGATCCTGAATTAAGGAAGGGCAGCCTTAACGGAAAAGTAGCAATAAGCGGCGCCGGCCTGATTAGTGTGATAGCGGCTGCTATATGTAGGGTCGCTTGGAAAAAACCGGAATGTAAGCACAGTATATGAGCCGGGTCAGAGAGATCAGGGCGCTGCAAATATATTCCAGCAGCTTGAGGAGGAGAGGGTATAATTGTTTAAGAACCGGGTAGAGGCCGGCAATATGCTGGTTAAGACCTTACAAGAACAAGGCTGGGAATTCGATATCGTCCTGGGGATCCCCTGCGGAGGCATCGTTCCCGCCAGGCAGATAGCGAAGCAATTCAATTGTCCGCTTGATGTAGTTCTGGCCAAGAAGATGGGCTCTCCCAGCCTGCCGGAATATGCGGTCGGGGCGGTAACCCCCGATGGTGAAATACTGGTGCATGAACGGCTGCAGAACCTTTGGGAGGAGCAGCGCGAACCCATAAAACGTATGGCCCAGGTGGTGCAAAAAGAGCTGAACCGGCAGCTTGACTTGTTTCGCAGCCATAAAAAGGCCATTCTCCTCAAAGGATTGAGGGTTTTGCTGGTAGATGACGGCATTGCCACCGGCTTTACTATAAAGGCGGCCATCCGCTACCTGAAAAGACAGGGAGTGAGGGAGATCCGCGTAGCGGTGCCGGTCTGCTCGCGCAATGCCTATCGTACTTTAATAAACGAGGCAGATGCAATCCTGGTTCTGCATATTCCACAGCAGATGTACGCCGTCAGCCAGTTTTATGAGGAATTCAGCAGTGTAGAAGACTGTGAGGTCATTAAAATTCTTGGCTGTGAGGATGAAAGCCCTGCGGCTACCTAGCGGTCTTGGGCGCAGGCCCGGGTGCCGCAAAATGGAGAGTATTATCTGGGTTATGACCCCGCCAGGGCAGTTCTTTCGCGCAGGCGCAGGTATTGTAAATGGGCCACAGTCAGGCCTTCGGCTATTAATTCCGCCATCCGGTAGACCACATACAGACGGGTATTCTGCAAAACCAGGTGATCCAACAAGCCTCCCACATTGACCACCCCAGAAACATGAAAATCGCCTACCGCAGGAAGCTCCTTATTAAGGGCTGTTCCCGGCTGCAGGCTGCCTTTCTTGACATTTATAAAACCGATCCGATCCACCTTGCCCAGACATGCATCTATGGCCACAATCAAGGACTGCGGGATCTTCCGGCTAATTTCATCCAGGGTTTCGGCCAAGTTGACTGCGTGAGCCGGGTTTTCAAGGGTGCCGAATATGTGGGCTGATGGCAGCAGGCTTTTCAGCCTGCTGCCCACCAGAGGCCCTAAACAATCGCCGGTGGCACGGTCAGTACCAATACAAACATACACCGGTTCGCGGCCAGCCTTAGGGTCATTCTCCACCAGGTTTTTAAAAACCGACTGATAAATGCGATTAAAACAGAGTGGATCATCATAATGAAAGGAAACCGCTTCCTCCACAACAGGATTAATATGCAGCTGCAATATATGGCCCCCTTTTAAACTGTTTTATACATATTCTAGCCACTGCCATTATTTTTATGCTTTATTTGACCCCGGGCTGGAATATTAATGTAAGAAGCCAATGGGGAAGGGAGGGCTTCTTATCCGACAGGCTGCTATCTTGGTGTGGGGTTACCTGGGGGCTGTGATCGGGGCTGGTTTTGCCTCCGGTCAAGAGATAATGCAGTTTTTTGTGCGCTACGGGGATGCCGGCGCAATGGGCGCGCTGTTTAGCCTGGTTTTATTCGCTCTATGCGGCGGCTTCTTGATGCATCTGGCTCACCGCCACAAGGTCTCCAATTATCAGGATCTGCTGCTCATAATGGGGGGCAGTTCCATTAGCCGGGTGATTGACTTGGGTCTGGCCTGTTTTTTGTTCCTGGGAATCAGCACCATGTTATCCGCCAGTGGAGCAGTATTCCACGAGCATTTGCATCTGCCCAAAAATCTGGGTATCGCAACGGCTTACCTGGCTGTTCTGATAGCCCTTTTGGCCGGCAAAAAAGGGCTGGTATACTCGTATAATATTTTGGTGCCCATAAAAATCGTACTGCTGTTAATTATAAGCGCTTATGCCGCCTTCCATGTCCCGCCGGTCAATCCGGCTGTAATGACGGCCTTTGTTCACACCCCCATGAAGCTCGACTGGCTTCTGGCCGCATTTTTGTATGTCGCCTATAATTTCGCTCTGGCAATGGTAGTACTGGTGGAATACCAATCGCTGACCACCCCTAAAAAGGGTATTATTGGCGCAGTTTATGGCGGACTCATGAATGATAAGG
>NZ_DIPG01000132.1:25290-25492 GCF_002426325.1 Syntrophomonas sp. UBA5494
TTGGCGCAGTTTATGGCGGACTCTTATTGGGGATCTTGATCATAATGATGTTTTTGGCCCTTAATCGCTATTTGCCGGTAGTGTTCCATTATCAGGTGCCGATGCTGTTCGTCGCCGGGCAGCTGTCCCCGGCCGCTAAGCTGGTATATAGTCTGGTCTTATGGGTGGGCATCATCACCACTGCCATTGCCAATGCCTATGG
>NZ_DIPG01000123.1:0-10348 GCF_002426325.1 Syntrophomonas sp. UBA5494
AGCATATTGGCAAAGAATTGATGAAAGCGCAAATCGCCGGTGAGTTCAGGATGAAAAGCAGTAGCCAGGATGTTTTGCTGTTTTACCGCCACAACATGGCCTTCCAGACGCAGCAGGACTTCGACCTCAGGCCCAACTTGTTCGATATACGGGGCTCTGATAAAAACCAGCGGAAAAGGCTCAGGGGACACTTGGTCCACTACCGCCCGGGTCTCGAAACTGTCCAGCTGGCTGCCATAAGCGTTGCGGCGCACGGCTACATCCAGCACATTCAAATAAGTCCAGTCCTGATTCACAATCTGATTGGCTAAAAGTATCATACCCGCGCAGGTGCCCCACACCGGCATACCCTCTTTGATGCGGTCCTGAAGGGGCTGCTTCAAGTCATACTCCATAAGCAGCTTGCCCATGGTGGTGCTCTCTCCGCCCGGCATGATTAAAGCATCTACTCTTTCCAGCTGTGCCCTGGTATTAACCGCCAAACCCCGCACATTGCCGAGGCTGTTCAGGCATTCCAGGTGTTCGGCCACCGCTCCCTGTAACGATAGCACTCCAATAGTGCTCATCTTACCATCCCCGCTGTGCATATTGATCTTGCAGTTTATCAATCTCTAGTCCAGCCATGGCTTCGCCTAAGCCGGCCGATACCTCAGCCAATACCGCCGGATCATTATAGTAGGTGGTGGCTTTAACTATAGCCTGGGCTCTGCGGGCAGGATCCTCGGATTTAAAAATGCCGGAGCCGACAAAAATGCCGTCGCAGCCTAACTGCATCATCAAGGCGGCATCCGCCGGAGTTGCGATTCCGCCTGCCGCAAAATTGACTACCGGCAGTTTCTTACGTTCCGCGACATATTCCACCAGGTCAAAAGGAGCGCCGATCTCTTTGGCAAAGGTCATGCGCTCTTCGCTGGGGAGCATTTGCACCTGCCTGATTTCAGCCATGATCTGGCGCATATGGCGCACCGCTTCAACTACGTTTCCGGTTCCGGCTTCACCTTTGGTACGAATCATAGCGGCGCCTTCGCCAATGCGCCGCAGGGCTTCGCCCAGATTTCTGGCTCCGCACACAAAGGGAATCTTAAAGCTCCGTTTGTCGATATGAAACATATCGTCAGCCGGGGTTAAGACTTCGCTCTCATCTATATAGTCAATGCCGATGGCCTCCAGAATCTGCGCTTCCACAAAGTGGCCGATTCTTACCTTGGCCATCACCGGTATGGTTACGGCTGCTTTTATCTGCTTTATCATGGTAGGATCAGACATGCGGGCAACGCCGCCCTGTTTGCGGATATCGGCCGGCACTCTTTCCAGGGCCATAACCGCGACGGCGCCTGCCTTCTCGGCTATCAGTGCCTGTTCTACATTGGTTACGTCCATGATGACTCCGCCTTTAAGCATTTGAGCCAGGTTCTTGTTGAGGCTGTATCTTTCCTCCATTTTGGTTCCTCCCTTGTATGTCTTATATCATATGTTATACTGTATGTATCGATACAATTATCGATTATAGTTTATAACGAATATATTATTGCACACCGTTAATTCAGTGTCAACGAGGTGATTATCCGTGTTTGACCCCTATGTATCGATACAATTACAGCGCGACCATCCCCTGCCATTGTACCAGCAGCTTTACCTGCAGATTAAAAATACCATATTGTCGGGGCAGCTGGAGAACGGCCAAAAACTGCCCCCTATCCGCAGCCTGGCGTCCCGGCTGGGGGTTAATACGGTAACGGTGGTACAGGCCTTTCGCTGTCTGGAAAGAGAAGGACTGGTAATAGCCCGGGTGGGCAAGGGTACTTTTGTTTCTTATCCCGCAGAGGCCGCCCAGACCATTTCTGCACCCCCTGGCACAGCCGTCCCTCCGGAGTTTACCCCTGACGTCCCCGACAACTGGCAGGTGCCGGTACCGCCGGAGGCCGTCAATTTCGCCACCCTTACCCCGGACGCAGAACTGTTTCCGGTTGATGACTTTCAATCCATAATAAATCAGGTGTTGAACCGGGATCGCGGTGAAGCTTTCGGGTATCAGGAAAGTCAGGGCTACTACCCGCTGCGCTGCAGTGTGGCCGCCTATCTGTCTCAAAGAGGCATAAACTACGATGCCGAAGCTATACAGGTCATATCTGGGGCGCAGCAGGGCATCGACATCATCGCCCGCTCCCTGATCGTTCCGGGGGACCGGATATTCACTGAAAGCCCCACCTATACGGGGGCACTGGCTTCTTTCCGTTCCAGGGGCGCTCAGATTCAGGCCATTCCCCTCCAGGCTGACGGCATCGACCTGGAGGCTTTAGAAAAGCAGCTACGTATACATCACCCCAAGCTGATGTATGTTATGACCAACTTCCAGAATCCAACCGGCATCTGTTACAGCCCTCAAAAGCAGGCAGCCCTGTTAGATATTTGCCGCCGCTGGAATGTGGTTTTGATTGAAGACGATTCTTTTACGGAACTATCCTATGACGGGCGGGAACGACGAGCTCTAAAAGAACAGGATGAAGACGACCGGGTGATTTATATCAAGAGCTTCTCAAAAATACTTATGCCCGGATTGCGCCTGGCTTTTATGCTGGCGCCCCGGCATTTGCTGCCGCAGTTGATGGCGGCCAAGCACATCGCGGATATATCCACTTCCGGTTTGTTGCAGCGGGCCTTTGACCTGTATCTGCGTCAGGGCTTGTGGAAAACTCATTTGGACTATATGAAAAAATGCTACCTGGAGCGTTACCGCCATATTTTAGAGTCCATGCGGCGCAGTTTTCCCCCCGGGGTTACCTTTCAGGAGCCTGAAGGCGGTCTTTGCATCTGGGTGCAAGGCCGGCCGGGTCTATCCTCTAATCGGCTCTATGAAGCCTGCCTGGCCAATCAGGCGGTGATCGCCCCGGGGAGCCACTTTTACCCCGACAACAGTGACAGCAGCTTCTTCCGGCTCAGTTTTGCGGCTTTATCGGCACAGGATATAAGCCAGGGCATACCCATTATCGCCCGCCAGTTGAAAATGTCACCCAACCCCGGCATTGACCCGCGTCAACGTTACAGCCCGCTGCTGTGAGGTGTTTGGTGAACTTCACTGGGCATCTGGTGAACATATCTGTCTCTTCAGGAATATAATGGATAGAAATAAAATGAAGGATGATGAAGAGATGAGTAGAAAGGTGTTTGATCATGTCAGCCGCAAGCGCCTGGCAGCTATGAAAGCCATCATGCGCCGGCGCATAAGCGCATATGCCCGGGAAAACGGCTATGAAATCCAAACCTGGCACGTTCCCGAGGCGGCTGATTCAGTCTGGCATGTCGTACTGAGAAGCAAAAAAGGAAAGTCGAAATTGGATTTTATGGCCCGGGTGCAACACGACTCCACAGCCCAGCGGCTGACCATCGCCATGATGCGCAAGCCCTGGTTCGTAACCTATGAAAGCGCTTTAGCCCAGTTGCAAAGCGTTTATAAAGCTACCCGTTCCTGATGTATGATCAGGAAGGCCACTTTTATTGATGGTAGCTGGGGTGCCCTTCTGGGACTATCCCCCAGGAGGTGCCATCCCCGCTGCGGCAGATGACTTTATAAATACCGGCGTTTAAAATAATTCTTTTGCACAAGAAGCAGGGGTCCGCGTCCAAGACTTCCCCGCTTTTCACGTCATATCCGGCCAGATAAAGGGTGGCCCCCATGGTCTTCTCCCTTCCCGCATTGATTATGGCGTTCATTTCCGCATGGACACTGCGGCATAGTTCATAGCGCTCCCCCTGGGGGACATTCCGGGCTTCCCGTTCACAAACCCCCAGGTCACAGCAATTGGGTAAACCCCGCGCTGCTCCGCTATACCCGGTAGAAACGATCGCATCGTCTTTGACTATTACCGCTCCGTAATTCCTGCGTAGGCAGGTGCCCCGGGATGCGACATCGAGAGCGATGTTGAGATAGTAATCGGTCTTACTCGGTCTGGGCTTCATTTCAACCCTCCCCCTAGTCGGCTTTATCATGGCCGCCAACTGCCTCTATTGGTATCTTCATTTAATACTTACGCTTTCCCGGCCCCAGTTAGACCCTTTCAAGAACCCTCCCGGAGCCGGCAGCCTTTCATCAAACCGGACAACAAGAACCGCACTTAAGCGGTCAAAACTTCTACCCCGGTTTCCGTAACCCTTACGGTGTGTTCCCATTGTGCAGACAGGGAACCGTCCGCAGTAACTGCAGTCCATCCGTCATCCAGCACCCGACAGCGGTAGTCCCCGGCATTTATCATGGGTTCGACGGTAAAAACCATGTTGGGCACCAACACCATGCCCCGGTTGCGGCCGCCGTAATGAGGCACAAAAGGATCCTCGTGAAATCCCAATCCGATGCCATGGCCGCCATAATCGCGCACTACCGAATAACCGAATTTCTTGGCGTGTTGTTCGATAGCATACCCAATGTCTCCGGTGCGGTTCCAGGGTTTAACCTGCTCTATACCCAGATTAAGGCATTCCCGGGTTACCTCAACCAGCTGGCGCGCTTGCGGGGAAGGCTCCCCGACAAAGTACATACGGCTGATATCACCATAGAAACCATCCACAATAGTGGTGACATCAACATTTACAATGTCCCCCTCTTTTAAAGCGTAATCTTGCGGAATACCATGGCAGACCACCTCGTTCACTGAAGTGCAGCAGCTTCTGGGAAAACCTTTATAATTCAAAGTCGCCGGTACGCCGCCTGCGGTAATGGTTTGATCATGAACGAACCGATCGATTTCTATAGTCAAGACTCCCGGCTTGATCAGCGGCTCCAGCTGATCAAGAATGGTTTTACTGACCTGGCCGGCCCTGCGAATGCCCTCGATCTGTTCTGGTTTCTTTATGATCTCGGGACCGGGTACCGGGATGCCGCGCAACTTCATTTCATATAATTTTTGTTCTTGTTCCATGTGGCATTTCTTGTACTTTTTGCCACTTCCGCACCAGCAGGGATCATTTCTGTTTATACGTCGGAAAAACATCTTATTACCTCCATTGACGCTATCAAGCCTTCCAGCCTCCGTCCAAAGCCAGAACACTTCCATTGACAAAGGAATTCTGGGGGGACAGTAAAAACAGGCAGGCCCGGGCGATGTCTTCAGGCTGCCCCCATCGCCCCACCGGCAGCAATGAAAGCAGGTCGCCCATCTCCCCTTCATCCATATCCCGGCACAGCATGTCAGTTAAGACCGGTCCTGGCGCAATGGCATTCACGGTAATACCCGAAGGCCCCACCTCGGATGCCAGTGACTTGCTTAAGGCGATCAGCCCGCCTTTGGAAGCAGCGTAGGCAGCCTCACATGATGCGCCGCATACGCCTTGCATGGAGGCAATATTGACAATGCGCCCGAAACGTTTGCTTATCATAGCCGGCAAGGCCCGGCGCGAGCATAGAAACGGACCGGTCAGGTTAACGGCCATCAGCCGTGCCCAATCCTCATCTCTGGTATCGGTCAGAAGGCCCTTAAAAGCAATGCCGGCATTGTTGACCAGCAGATCAACCGGTCCCAGTCGATCCTCTACCCGTAAGAACATATCCTCAACCAGTCTGCCATTGCTCACGTCTGCTTTTATGGCCATAGCCTGCGCCCCGCCGGCTATCAGTTCGTCTTCAAGGGTCAGCGCGGCCTGTTCAGACTGATGGTAGTTAACCGCTACCGCAGCCCCGGCGCCGGAAACAGCCCTGGCAATAGCCCTGCCAATGCCCCGGGAGGCCCCCGTAATCAGACACACCAAGCCTTTCAGGGTGGCGCTTGTCGTCATCATCGCTTTTCCCCTGTTTTTTCCTCTTTCTTTAGGTTCAAGTCATTACACCTTATATCTGCATTTCATCCAGCAGTTTCTTAACATGATCGATATCCACCCCTCCAGCCATACGGGGCTGTCCATCAATGGCCGTAATCGGGAAACTGTAACCCATTTGCACTACGTGAGATATCAGCGGGAAGGAACTGAGCGGGGTTTGGGCAGTGTCTATGTAGTCAACCTGCACTCTATCTCCATAGGTTCGCTGCAATTCAGCCTTGAGCTTATCTGCTAATTCCGAAACAGTTGGTCCACAACTGTCCCCGGGCGTACAACCCGAGGAACAGCTTCACCCTCCGGAAGGAGCTATGCCCCCGAATACCTCTATCTTTATAACATCCGCGCTCATTTTATATCCTCCTAAAACTTGAATATAATCCAATATGCACTACCTTATATTATACCGATAGACTCCGCTCTTAACCACTAATATTGAAGCTTGCAGCCAGCTTTATCCCTGCAGCTTCAAGATGCATAAGACTATTCCACAATTTTTGTCCATATTTTTTATCCGGCTCACATATATATAGCAATAAAGCCATGATACAAGTCCTTGGGCGGTATAGTTCTTGACAAAACCCTACATGTCCAATAAAATAAAATCACTTATGTATAGAATTCGCACCCATTGCATACAATTAATAGGTTAATCAAGCATAATCACTGTTTAGTATAGGCGTATTGGTGAGACCCGGTTTAGGGTATATACCGTAGCTAAGCATTATATGTTTTCCTCCAACTAAATCCTCGATTTCAGGAAGGAAAGGCAGAGGAGATCACAGAAAAACCGGAAATGCTGTATTCGTCATAGCCAACACAGCAGGGATCACAGCCGAAATACACTATTAATTGCCCAACCTTGACTACCTTTCATGGACAGTACCTTCACGTGGTGTTCGCAGAGAGACAAATGACACCACATTCATCTACTATTCCCTAACCCGGTGAAACTGTTTTGGGCTTCCGGGAGGAAAACCAGTTGTACTCCTTAAGAGCCCATTGGATTTCTGTAACAAGGAGGTGAATCAGCCTAACGGAATCCTGAAAATTAAGAAGAGGAAAAAAAGGAGGAGTTTAGATGTCAGGTAATTCATCTTGGGCAAATCCTGCCCCTGCAGGGTTGGTAGCACTAGCAGTTGCATGTTTTACGTTTTATGCGGTATTGACCGGCAAAGTGTCCGGAACCGCGGCGCCCTTGTTAGGATGTTGGATTATCGGTGGTTTCGTAGTGCAGTTGGTAGTGGGTTTAATTGAATTGGCCGAGGGCGCAACAACCGGCGGTAATATTTTCCTGTTCTTCTCGGCATTCTTCATGCTGGTCGGCGGATTAGAATTCTTCGTCAAGGTTTATTCAGCCAAGCTGACCGGGATTGCGGTTGATACTAGAATCGACGGATGGGCCTGGATGGCTCTATGGTTCGTTTTATGGCTATGGACCCCGGCCTATTTTAGAGCACCCCTGGTTATGACTATACTAGTCCTGGCATTGGACGTTGCAGTACCTCTGGTAGCATTGACTGACGGCATGTGGCTGCCCAAAGCTCAATATTCTCCCATCGCCGGTATCTTCCTGCTGATCTCTGGTATCTGCGGTATCTACATGAGTGCTGCGATAGTATTAAATACAGAATTTAAGAAAGTCGTACTACCTGTAGGTAGTCCGCTTCTCAAACCTGCGGCAGCCAAAATCGAACAATAATCGGTTCAGGCTGTTTTTTCATCCTGAATAAGGAGAAATTAAGCGAATTATCCCAAGGTCTTATTGATTAGATTATCGGGGTACTCGAGTGAAACGATGGTTTTTAAATAAGTGGGTGTAAAAACCCACTTATTTTTTGCCCTTTTTGGCAGGCAGGATAGCCGGTGTTATGTGCCGAAATGAAATTTACTCGGGAAAGGAGGCGAGCCTAATGCGGGTTCTGGCTATATACAACCCCAAAGGCGGCTGCGGCAAGACAACCTCCGTCTTGAATATCGGTTTTGCTTTACACAGTATGGGATACCGGGTAATGCTGGTGGATGCAGATCCTTTGGGTTCTTTGAGTGCCGCCCTGCAGATCTCCGCCGGTGCAAGCGGGACTTATCGGCTGCTCAAAAAGCAGGCCTCCTGGAGTGATCTCAAAGAGGTGCGCGGGGTGGCCGCGATGCCCTCCAGCCGATCCCTGGCGGCATTGGAGGTGGAGATGGCCGGGGCCATAGGGCGGGAAACCTTATTGAAACAGGCTCTTAAAGAGGCGCCTGATTACGGTTTCGTGCTGATTGACTGTCCGCCGGGTTTGGGCCTGCTCAATATCAATGCCCTGGCCGCAGCCGATGAAGTGTTGGTACCGGTTTTGGCCGAGTACCTGGATCTAAAGATATTGTCTCACCTGGCAGATACCGTCGCTGCGGTGAGGAAATATCTCAACCCCCAGCTTTCTCTTCTGGGTCTTTTCATCAACCGCTTCAGCCGCCGCAAGATCAATAAAGAAACCCTGGCCGGGCTAAACCGGCTCTTCCCGGGATTGGTTTTGCAGACCATGGTGCGGGACAGTGTTTCGATCACCGAATCCCCGGCCCGGGGACTGGATGTATTAGCCTACCGGCCCAACAGCAACGGGGCCGTTGATTACCTGCGCCTCAGCAGGGAAATATCTTCAACTTTTCCCCGCCAATAGCTCAGGTCCGGGCTATGTGCCGCAATGCCTCAATGACTTTTTGAACTTCATCCGTAGTATTGAAAAATCCGGGACTTATTCTGCAGGCTCCCAGCTCGGCTGTACCTATGGTCTGATGAGCCAGCGGAGCGCAGTGCATTCCCGAGCGGGTTATGATACCATAATTCTGGTCCAGCAGCAAACTCACTTCTCCGCAATCGATCCCGGCGATGTTGAATGATATCACCGCGGTCATGAGCCGGCTGTCACCCGGACCGTAAATCTTGAGACCGGGTATGTTCCGCAATTCCCTGATTAAAAGATCGGTGAGTTCTTGTTCATGACGGCGAATATTCTCCATCCCGGTCTTAAAAATAAACTCGAGACCAGCTGCCAGACCGGCAATACCGGGTGTATTAGGGGTGCCGGATTCCAAACGGTCAGGCATGATCGTGGGCTGATCCAGAGATTCGGAAGCAGACCCGGTACCGCCCTCTCTGAGCAGACGCAGCTTCACCCGGGGATGCACGTAAATACCCCCGGTGCCCTGAGGCCCCAACAAGCTTTTATGGCCGGTAAAGGTGAGAATGTCGATGTGACTGGCCTCCACATCTATGGGCAATACCCCCGCCGTCTGAGCGCTGTCAACCATAAAAAGAAGTCCATACTGATGAGCAATTTGGCCTACATCCTTTATCGGAAGTATAGTCCCGGTCAGGTTGGAAGCGTGCAGCATGCAAATCATGCGGGTATTGGCCTTGACAGCCGGCGCAATATGGGCGGGATCCAAAGAGCCATCCGGCCTGCAGGGAACTCTGGTCCATTCCACACCCTCTTGGGAAAGCCCATACAGGGGACGGGCCACGGCGTTATGTTCCATGCTGCTGGTGATGATGTGATCACCCGGCCTCAGTACTCCTTTTAGTCCGATGTTGATGGCATCGGTAATATTAGCGGTGAAGGCAATTTGAGCCGCATCAGCTATATTAAACAAGCGAGCCAGCAATTCACGGCATTCCAGCAAGACGGCTCCCGCTTTCAGTGTGGATTGGTGACTCCCCCGCCCCGGACTGCCTCCGAGGTTGCGATTAAAATAATCGACCGCCCGGTATACCGCCTCCGGCTTAGGAAAGCTGGTGGCGGCATTGTCCATATATATCAATTGGAGGTACTCTCCTTTCTTTTATAGGGTGAGGTTCCGGGATGTACTCGTCAAAATCTCCATGGCGGTATACATGTTGGTGACCGCTCCCACTGCCAGCTGTTCTTTGATATTATAATAGTCCAGACAGGTTCCGCAGCTCAGAATGGATATACCTTTTTCCTCCAGAGCCTGTAAATGATCCAGAAGCGGAGACCCGGCAACTGTCAGTAAAACCCCCCGGTTCATAAATATTATATATTTGATCCCCGCGGTTTCGTTGAGGGTATATAAAAAGCTTTTCATCAGGATCTGCCCCAACTCGGCATCGCCATTCCCAAAAAGGTCGCTTTTCACTAAAACCGAAACCTCTTCGGCCGCAGCGGGCGCATTCTGGGGGGCTGCCTTTTTTTTCAGGGTAATATGGAATTCCCCGCCTTTTTCTTCAACAGCCACATCATATCCCTGGCTGATGCCCATTTTGCTGACATTCTCCCGCGCAGCCTGATTGCTTACCATGATCACAATGTGCTCCTCGCCCAGGTCCACCCCTCTCTTGGTGAGTATCACCGGCTCCGGGCAGTTTAATCCTCTGGCATCTATAGTATATGGCAACGATATCATCCTTTCCGATTAACAGACTGTATATAAAACTACTATATCATATTGGCAATTATACTTTAAATAATAAATAGTTATGTTTAGCGGGGCATATACCCGGGGCTGGGAAGGAATGGGAAACAGATCCGGGATCTGTTCCTTT
>NZ_DIPG01000123.1:10615-14155 GCF_002426325.1 Syntrophomonas sp. UBA5494
CCGCCGAAATAATGCGGGATCAGGATGGGAAGATTTATGGAATATGGTTATTTGCTCATGGCAGAGACAGTAGCCCTGTGCTACCTTATAGGGAGTATACCCAGCGCTTACCTTCTGGGTAACGCCTGCTTTCACCTGGACATTCGCGAGCACGGCTCAGGCAATATGGGCACCATGAATACACGCCTGATTATGGGCTGGCTGCCAGCCCTGGCAGTGTTTATTGTGGATTGCGGAAAAGGAGCAGCCGCAGCCTGGATTGCAGATTGTTTGGGGGTCGATGCCCTGTTGGGGGTGACAGCGGCGGTAAGCGGCCATATCTGGCCGGTTTGGCTGAAGTTTTCCGGAGGCAAAGGTCTGGCTACCAGTTTAGGCGGTCTTCTATGGTCAATTCAACCTGTGGCAATTGCGGTTTTTATTGTTGCCTGGCTCTTGGTTTATGCCCTGTGGCGTCAAGCCGACCCGGCCGCAATGGGCGGCGGATTCGCCATGGCAGTCTGCGCTCTCAGCACCGGCCCATTGATCTGGCTGGCTGCGCTGGGATTAATCATAGCTTTCAAACATTATTTGAGCTATAGCCGCTCGGCCTGACCTCGAATCGAAATCTCTCCCTGCATTAAACAGACTTATTTTAAAAATAGGGCCGGGCTATAGAAGCCGTTACGGTCACTTGATTTGCAGAAGGTATGTAAGGTGATTTACAAAGACAGTTTCAAGCGCTCTATGCGCCGGCACAACCAGTCCCGTATGGGCCGGTAATCCCTTTCGCCCCCCCTGCCGAGATAGTCGGCTTCCGATAGCAACAACAATTCGTCCACATTGACCCTGCCCAGCAAGCGGCGTATGGCTTTATTACTGACCTTTTCTTTTTGCTTATACAACAAAACCGGCTGCATATGCTCTCTGACCAGCTGCTGTACGGTTCTGACCAGATCTGGCGGAGCCTTGAATTCTGTCAAAAAGCTGGCCGCCATCTTGCTGCCGATTACATCATGTCCATAAGAGGTGACCTTGCCCTTATGGTGGCCAATGGTAACCGGTTTACCGATATCGTGCAAAAGCGCGGCCAGCATCAAGGCCTGGGGATTGCCGGAATCTTTCATACGCAGCCTGCATTGGTCTACAACCAGCATGGTATGTTCAAAAACATCGCCTTCAGGGTGATGGCTCTTTTCCTGCCGGCATCCCACCAGGGCATGGAGCAGCGGATGAAGCTGCTCTAAAATACCGCATTTCAGCATATAACGAAACCCCCGGGATGGCCGGACTGATAAGAACAGCAATTTGCTCAGCTCTGTGAAAACGCGCTGCCGGTCTAAACCGCTGTAATCAATAGACCTGATTAATTCAACAGCATCGCTGTTGATAGGGATATCGAAACGGGCTGCCAACAACACCAGGCGATAAGCTCGCCAGGGGTCAGCTTGAAGCCAGCCCGGATCAGTGTGAATTCTATTTATAAGCCTTGACAATATCATGTTCTCGTTTTTCCCTTGCTTGAAATGGTAATATAAAATTGACTTAACAATTGTTTATGAATTCTTGAATGGCACCAAAATAACGCGGCAGGTCGCGGAATATTATGTCATTGTGGCTGGCCCCGGGCATGGTAAGCATTTGCTTATTAGCTGAGCCCAGGGTGTCATATATCAACTTACCCTCGGACCAGGGTACCAGGGTGTCACGGTCCCCGTGCAAAATCAGGGCTGGCAGCTTGATTTGCCCTATCATCTCCAGGCAAGCCTCTTCAATGCTCTTCAAGCGGGGATTGGGGTCCATAATACCAAAATGGGTGATAAGGCGCGTTACGCTGGCAAAGCCGCTCTCAATGATAAAACCCCTCATCTCTTGCGGGTATCCATAGGCCAGGTGCAGTGCAGCGATGCTGCCCATAGAGCGCCCCATAACCCAGCACTCCGACTGATTATAACGCTCTTTGACCTGTCGTTTGATTTCAGCTAAGACCTGTTCGGCATCACTGATCAAAGCGGTCACCGACGGCCTGCCCTGGCTTAATCCGTAACCGCGATAATCCGCCACCACCAGGTTTACCCTGCAGAGATGATAAAGGGGAGCGATTTGGTCATAATCGCCGGCTACTTCACCGTTGCCATGAAAGTAGAGCATCCAGGGCCAGCCTGGATCGGCCACATAAAAGCGGCAGGCCACCCGGACATTGTCTCCGGCCTCCACAAAATAATCGTAGCTGCCGGGAGGATTTTCACTGGCATCTGACCGCGGATAAAAAAGATATTGCAGCACCTGGGGCTGGTCCACATAACTGTATTCGGGCATATCATTCTCCCTTTCCCCATATTTAATACCAAATAGCAGCCTGCTTAAAAACCTGGCAGTCTACAAACAGCTGGCAATCCTGGGGCAAATCAATGCGCCAGCCCCTCATACCCCGATCCACCGCCGTGATAAACCGGTCTTCTAAATAAAAGCCTCTTGACGGCAGCGCAATAGAGTATAATACTAACTGGAAACATCCCTATACAAAAACATATCAAATGACAAAAGGCGGTTTAAGTGATGAAAATATTAGTATTCGGCCTGGGGGCCCTGGGCTCAGTATACTCGTGCCTTTTAAAGCGGGCCGGCCATCGGGTGTCCGGTATCGACATTCCTGCAGTGGCATCCCGTATCGGCCGGCAAGGGGTTCAGATTCAGGGTATTTGGGGCGAGCATCAGGCCTATTTAGATCAGGTGGCGGCTTCCGTAGACCAGTTAGCCGATCGGGATTTTGATTTGATTATAGTTACCGTGAAGGCTTACCAGACTGCCTCGGTATCTCAAGTCTTAAAGTCTTGTATTAAGGATAACACCTATGTGCTTCTGGCGCAAAATGGCTATGGCAATTATGAAGCCGCCTCCGAATACATTGCCGCCGACCGCCTCATCCTGGGGCGGGTGATTTTCGGTGCGGTAACCCTAGAGCCGGGTATATCCCAGGTGACCGTTATAGCTGATGATGTTCTGTTAGGCCATCCTCATCAACTGATAGATGAAGACCGGCTGCAACAACTGGCCGATGTTTTTTGCGAGGCAGGTATTCCCACCCGGGTGTCACCCAATATTATGGAGTTAATATGGGCAAAAATCATTTATAACTCAGCACTGAACCCTCTCGGTGCTATTCTGGAGGTGCCTTACGGCAAACTCGCCGAGATGGAATGGAGCCGTCAGCTGATGGATCAAATCATAAACGAGATTTTTGCGGTCCTGAAAGCCCTGGAACAGCCCACCCCCTGGAAAGACGGCGAGGCCTATCGGAGTTCGTTTTACCGTCAAATGGTTCCTTCTACCGCGGCTCACCGGGCTTCCATGCTGCAGGATATTCAACGGGGCCGAAAAACCGAAATCGAGGCATTGAACGGTGCGGTAGTCAGGCTGGGGGAACGCCTGGGGGTGGAAACACCTGTTAATCGTGTTATAACCTCTCTTTTACAGTGCAAAGAAACCCTGGGGGCTATCAAGGCCGGCTAATGCTTTGCAAAATCGGACGATATCCTCTGTTGGTGTCGCGGGGGGGGGGGG
>NZ_DIPG01000123.1:14249-18842 GCF_002426325.1 Syntrophomonas sp. UBA5494
GTTGACAACAATTGTTGTCAACCCCCCCGTCCCCGCGACACTTAAAATGAGACCCCGCTCAAGGGGTCTCATTTCCATAGAAGATGATCAATTGATAAATTTACGCGTTGGAAATATGGATTCCAAATCATTTAAAGGTACATGAACCATATTTTCCTGGCCTATCACCGCCAGGATCACCATTTCCTCACCGGTGTATTCCTCACTGTATACTCCCAATACGCATACTGTCATAATGACCCCGTTAAGATATACAGTAAACATATCACCCTTATTCACTATTATCACCCCACAGTAAACCATCCACCATGACCTGACAAAGTCTGGAGCGGAATTCCAAGGGGTGCCCATCAAAAATGGCCAGATCAGCTCGTTTACCAGCAGTGATCGAACCCAAGCGATCAGCAACCCCGATAATAGAAGCGGCATTAATGGTAACGGCCTCAAGTGCCTGCTGTTCACCCAGACCTTCCCGGGCAGCCAGGGCCGCGCAAACCCTCAGCTGTTCAATGGGCACCACCGGGTGGTCGGTCACCAGGCAGAAGGGTATACTCAGTTCAGCCAGTCTGGCAGCATTTTTGAAGGAAACCTCTTTCAACTCCACCTTGGCCCGGTTGACCAGAAGCGGTCCCAAACAAACCGGCACCTGGCGCTGCTTCAGTTCTTCAGCTACCATAAAGGCTTCGGTACCATGCTGCAGAATCAAATTAAAATCGAACTCATCTTTTATGCGCAACGCGGTCAGAATATCATCGGCACGATGCACATGCAATAGCAGTGGCTGTTGTTTTCTCAATACCCGCATCAGCGGTTCCCATTTGAAGCGTTCTGCTGCGGACATATCATTGTCTTGTAGGGCTTGAGAAGCTGTATTTAAAGCTTCGCGCAGCAGACTGGCGCTGGCCATCCTGGTAACCGGTGATTTCTTGCGTTCACCATAGACCCGTTTGGGGTTTTCCCCCAGGGCGGCTTTGACTCCCCATGGATTTTTATCGATCATCTGCATAGCCCCCGGTGCATAATGCTTGAGCAGAACCGCCTGACCGCCGATTATATTGGCGCTGCCAGGCATACACAATGATCTGGTAACGCCGCCCCTCAAGGCATCGCTAAAACCCAGATCGAACAGATTAATCCCATCGGCCGCCATTAACTGCGGTGTCACCGGTTCGTTGACCTCATTTACATCGTCGCCTTCGATGCGGTATATCTCTTCTTCCAGACCCAAATGGGTATGGGCATCTATTAAACCCGGAACAATATAGTGCCCGCTGACATCTATGATCCTGCACCCAGAAGGAATCTCCACCTTATCGCCCACACTGTGAATAATGGGACCATCTACCAAAATCGCGCCGGAACGGAACTCCTTCCCGTCCATGGTTAAAATGGTGCCGCCTGTAAACGCTATCATGAATAATCTCCTTTCCCTACACCATATCATATGTGTTCAAAGCCCGCCCGGTTCGCTTAAATGATTAGCCATTATCTGCCTGCCCGCAATTATGAGGGATGTTGACCAAGAGGCTGACGGAACAGCCTGCTTTAATTACTCTAACTGCAGCCGGGATGAGGCAATGAAGGCCTCAAACAATGCCTTTGAAGCAAAATCCCCCAAATCCTCGGGGTGCCACTGCACTCCCAGCGCAAATCCGCTTTCAAATTCAATAGCCTCAATAGTACCATCGGGGCTCAGAGCAGTGACGGCAAAGCCCGGAGCAAGCCGCTTTGCAGCCTGGTGATGAAAGCTGTTGACCCGCATCCTGGAAGCCTGGTAAATGCGGCCCAGCCTGCTTTGCTTTTCAATAAATATATCATGAAAAAGGTGGTTGCGCGGGGCATTTTGTTGGTGGCTCATTCCGGTCTGCAGATCCTGACAAAGGGTTCCTCCGGCGGCTACATTTAAAACCTGTATGCCGCGGCATATGCCCAAAACAGGTCGGCCGGAGGCTAAGGCCATCCTGGTCAAAGCAATTTCAAAATAGTCCCTGACTGGGCTAATGTGCCCCAGAGCTGGTGAAGGCAGCTCGCCCCAGTAGCTGGGATCCAGATCTCCGCCGCCGGACAGCAATAACCCCTGGCAAATATTGAGAGAACCGCTAACCAGGCTCATTTCCTGCATTGGCGGCAGCACCACCGGAATACCGCCCGCCTGCACCACCGCATCGAGATACTGCCTGCGCAGGGTTAACTGACCATTTTCCGCAAAAACGTCACAGGTAATGCCGATCACTGGTTTCATTTCATATCCTCCCGCAATCTTTTTAAGATCGGTGATCCATTTTTACAAGATATGCACCAGTATAGACAAAAGAAACAGGTCTTTTGCCAAGACCTGTCGGGATGCTTTCGCTATGCAATTATTTTTCAACCGGAGTATGTATTAGATCTCGCTTAAACCAATGCTCACACTCAAGGCCTGATTGACCTTCGCCATAGTATCCTCGTTTAGAACTGAAATCCGCTGCTTCAAACGGGTTTTATCAATGGTCCTGATCTGTTCCGCTAAAATCACCGAATCCCTTTCTAAACCGAAATCTTCTCCTTTGAGTTCAACATGGGTGGGAAGCTTGGCTTTATTAATCTGCGAGGTAATAGCCAGGATTATAGTGGTGGGACTGTACTGATTTCCTATATCGTTCTGTACCACCAGAACAGGCCTGATACCACCTTGCTCCGAGCCTACTACCGGGTTAAGCTGAGCGTAATAGATTTCGCCCCTTTTAATCATGGAAGCCTCACTCCAATAATTTTTCTATGCAGTTCACCAAGGCCTCTTCTTCTCCTATATTTTCACACGCAATGCTCAAATTTATCGCTGCCATTTCCAGGTAACCTTTTTTCATCTGTTCAAGAATCAAGAGGCGCCTGCGTTCTCCCAGATAAAAACGAATCGCCTCGCGAACTATTTCGCTGCGATTTTTGCTCTCAGTCACAGTTACAGAGTCCATTTCGAAAAGCAATGCTTCTGGTACTGTGATAATGATCCTTTTTGAGGCTGGCAAAACAAAACACCTCCGGCGAAAGTCTGTCCCGATATTCATATTATATGGTCAGGCTTGTTCTCTCGCAAATCCAATATTACACATTTAAGGTTAGTAGGTTCGCGGCACCCGTGAGGTGATAGTGGTTACGATCTCGTAGTTTATGGTGCCGATCATTTCGGCCAGGTCATCGGCAGTGATCCCGTCTTCGGGCTTGCCGAACAGAATGACCTCATCCCCCACTTTGACATTAGCCCCTCCGGGCAGAGCGAACATGCATTGATCCATGCAAACGGTACCGATCAAAGGGGTTTTAATGCCCTTGACCATCGCGTACGCACGGTTGGACAGGAGGCGGTTATATCCATCGGCATAGCCTATCGGCACGGTAGCCACCTCGGTGTCCTCGCTGCAGAGAAAGGTGCGCCCGTAACTCACTGACTCTCCGCAAGACAGGGTCTTTACGAAACTGACCCGGCTTTTCAGCGTCATGGCAGGAATGATATCCAGATCCAGGGCTTTCATGGACGGGGATGGATATAAACCGTAGAGCATGATGCCAGCCCGCACCATATCGAAATGAGCCTCGGGATAGCTTACTATAGCGGCGCTGTTGGCACAGTGTTTGATGGCAATCTTTAGTTGGCGGTTTTCCAATTCCCGGTTAAAATCCTGAAAACGCCGGATCTGCTGCAGGGTATAAGCCCGGTCGGGACAATCCGATTCTGCAAAATGGGTCATGAGGCCCTCCGCTCTAAGTCCGGGCCAGGCAGAGATCTCCAATACCTCCGCGATTCCGGAGGCATTGGCAGGGAAACCCAAGCGCCCCATTCCGGTGTCGATTTTAAAATGGATTAAGGCGTCTTTTCCCATCTGCTGTGCGGCTCGCGACAGCTCCCGGGCATAATCTTTTTCGTATACCACAGTCCGGATATTATGCTCAATCACCTGCTCAGCGAATTCACCGGGTACATAGCCCAGAACCAATAAGGGCAGTTTTATTCCGGCCTCAACCAGCGGAATGGCCTCATCCAGGGTTGCCACCCCCAAAAAATCAACGCCCCGGGCGACGCATACCGCAGCTGTCTCCAGAACGCCATGACCGTAAGCATTGGCTTTGACAACTGCCATCAGCCGGGTGGGGGGCTTGAGGTAACTCCGTATTGTAGTTATATTGTGTTCAAGAGCGGAGAGGTCAATCTCCGCCCAGGTCGGTCTTCTATTATCCATGTTTGCTTACCAGAACCTTCAGAATATCATTGCGGGTGATTATTCCCACCAGCTTGTGATTGCGCACCACCGGAACGCGGTTAATCTTCTTCTCCTGCATGAGCTTAACCACTTCGGAAACCGGGGTATCCTCCTCCACTGTCACTACTTTACTGGTCATGGCGTCTTTGATCTTGGTGGCGGTATACTTCTTGACCTCATTATTAAATCTTATGGGGTTCTCCAGAAAGATAATACTGTCAAATAGGGTGACATAATAAGGAACCCGGAGTTCTTTGGCTCTGATCATTAAGTCCTTTTCGGTGATTATGCCTACTACATGGTCATTCTCATCCACTACGGGAATGCCGCTGATTTTATTTTCCAGCATGAGGTGAGT